>SXYU01000003.1 GCA_005788235.1 Cytophagales bacterium | reverse complement strand
GATAGGATTTGGATCCGAATTGATCGGGATTCATACCGGCTATTTGTATGGAGACTACGTGTATGGGCCAACTTTGGGGGTAAAATTATGGGAGGTCCCATTGGTGATCGGTGTCAACTGGTTTGTACTCAGTTACCTTACCGGATCTGTTTTTCACAAGATTCCAAACGATTGGTATGCGTCCTTTTTGGCTGCCTCAGCGATGACTTCTTTGGATTACATCTTGGAACCAGTTGCCATGTCACTTAACTTTTGGGCCTGGAAATGGGAAATTATCCCTTTGAATAATTACCTAGGTTGGTTTGGGGTATCTTTTCTGATTCAGCTTATCTGGAGAAAAGCTAGGTTTGAAAAATTTAATCCCTTGGCTACCTTTTTGTTACTTATTTGGATTCTATTTTTTACACTGTTGAATTTTACAGTCGTGTCTTAAATCTTTTTCTTTGTCCCCGAAATAGTAAATAAATCGAAAATTATTTTAAAGGCTTGCTAACTACAGCATGGCTTAGGAGGAGCAGATTGAATAATCGGTAGAAAAATCGCTCTAGATAATTATCAGGGGTATACTAGCGGAATCACAAAATAAATAACAAATCCACCCCTTAAAGAGTTAATCCTAAAGTGTTGCTGTATTTCATCTATATCGCTCTTGGATTTGCCGCCATGGAACTCTCTGGCTGGTTTATTCATAAGTATGTGATGCATGGACCTCTTTGGATGATCCACAAGACCCACCACCAACATTCCAAGTCTTTCTTTGAATGGAATGACTTATTTTCCCTTTTATTCGGAAGCATTGCAGTGATCTTGATCTTTCTAGGTGTAGAGACTTTAGACTACCGCTTTTGGATGGGAATAGGAATTAGCTTCTATGGCGTGTTGTACTTTGTACTTCACGACGTATTGGTACACCGAAGGCTGACCTGGTTTGGCAAGCCCAAGCATCCTATCTTGAAAAGGATTTACAAGGCTCATCAGGCTCATCACAAAACCAACCAAAAGGAGGATGCAGTTTCTTTTGGTTTATTCTTAGTCCCCAAAGAATTCTTAAACAAGGAGGAACAGTGAGCACGTATTCTATAAAAGATCTCGAACAATTGTCAGGCATCAAAGCCCATACCTTGCGGATATGGGAGCAGCGGTACAACTTGCTGCAGCCCAAGCGCACGGATACCAATATTCGTTTTTACGACGACCATGACTTAAAGCTGATTTTAAACGTGGCCTTGCTCAATGACAATGGGGTCAAAATCAGTAAAATTGCCTTCATGTCTCCCAATGAATTGCGTGAGGAGGTCATGAAACTCACCGATCGTTCCTTAACACACGATGATCAAATCCACGCCCTGACAATTTGCATGATTGAAATGGACGAGGAGCGCTTTGATAAAATTTTAAGTACCAATATCCTAAAGCTCGGTTTTGAGCAGACGATGCTCAATGTCATTTATCCCTTTATGTCCAAAATTGGGATTCTTTGGCAAACGGGTGCGATCAATCCAGCACAGGAGCATTTTATCTCCAACCTGGTACGACAAAAATTGATTGTCGCCATCGATGGACAAGTCCCACAGCAGGGGGGTAAAAAGTTTTTGCTTTTCTTGCCTGAAGGAGAACTCCATGAAATCTCCATTCTTTTCGCGAGCTATTTGATTAAGTTTAAAGGACATAAAGTCATCTATTTAGGACAAAGCACCCCCAATGATGATTTGCTGTCGGTGTACAAGTTGCACCAGCCCGAATACCTGTTGACGGTCATCACCACTTCTCCCTCCTCAGAATACGTACAAGAATATATCAATGCACTATCCGATCGATTTACTAATGCTCAAATCTTAGTTACAGGCTATCAAGTGCTAGGCCAAGACCTAACCTTCCCCTCTAATGTGAGCCAAATGAGCTACATCCGAAATATCAAAGATCTGTTGGAGGAGCTTGATCAAGTTTATCAAGAGAAATAGTTAAACAAATTGGATAATTATTTAAACAAAATATTTTTTTAAAAAAGGCCCTATTTTAATTGATAGGGCTTTTTTTCGTCCTATCTATTCATTTTTTATTTTTCTGTTTAACTTTTTTTAATTTTTATTCCACAAAATGTTTGGATTTTGTTTAATCGTTACTACATTTGATTAAACAAAACGCCATCCTTATGACCACTCTAGAATTTAGCTACTCCCTCCAAAAGCTTTCTAGCTCCCTAAAGCCATTTGCCATGAAGCTAACCCGTGATGTAGACGATGCCAATGACTTGCTTCAGGATACCATGGTCAAAGCTTTCACTAACAAGGACAAATTCACTGAGGGCACCAACCTGAAAGCTTGGTTGTATACAATCATGAAGAATACCTTCATTACCAATTATCAGCGGATGGTAAGAAGGGGTACTTTTGTAGACACTACAGACAATCTCCATTACCTCAACTCAAGTGAAGCGTTAATTGATAATGGTGTTTTTGGGAATTTCACGATGGATGATATCCAGCAGGCCATTCAGAAGCTAGACGAAGTATACCGCACCCCATTTTTGATGCACTTTAGAGGATTCAAATACCACGAAATTGCAGAAAAGCTACAGATCCCTATTGGAACAGTAAAAAATAGAATCCATATTGCTCGCAAGCTATTGAAAGAAGACCTGATGGTCTACAAGCACAAAAATTAATTCTATGTCAAAAAAACATGTGGTAGTGATTGGATCCGGATTTGCCGGACTATCCGCAGCTACCCACTTGGCAGACCATGGCAACTGCATTGTTACCCTACTAGAAAAAAATGATTCCCCTGGTGGAAGAGCTAGAAAGTTCGAGCACCAGGGATTTGTTTTTGATATGGGTCCCAGTTGGTACTGGATGCCGGATGTCTTTGAATCTTACTTTGCCCATTTTGGAAAAAAACCAGCCGACTACTACGACCTAATCCGTCTAGACCCCTCCTATGCCGTTATCTACGGGGAGCAGGACGTCTTGGATATTCCTGCTAATTTAGACGAATTTAAAGCGATGCTTGAGGGCATCGAGCCGGGTGCGGCTGCCAACTTAGATAAGTTTCTATCTCAAGCAAAGTACAAATACGAGGTAGGCATTCACGATCTCGTGCATCGCCCAAGTAGATCCCTATTCGAGTTTGCCTCCCCAAGCCTATTGCTAGACATGATGCGGATGGACATTTTCCAGTCCATGTCCAAGCACGTACGCAACTATTTCAGGCACGACAAAATCGTGCGACTCATGGAATTTCCCGTACTTTTCCTCGGCGAAACAGCTAACAATATCCCTGCATTGTACAGCTTGATGAACTATGCAGACATCGCTCTCGGTACCTGGTATCCCAAAAAGGGAATGCACGAGATCATCAAAGGGATGGTTTCCTTGGCAGAAGAAAAAGGGGTTCAATTCAAGTACAATTCAGAAGTTGAAAAAATTGAAGTGGCCAATGGCAAAGCCCAATGCCTAGTGCTGCGTTCAGGGGAGCGAATCCAAGCTGATATCATTGTTGCAGGCGCTGACTACCACCACGTGGACAAGCACCTGCTCGATCCAGCGTACAGCAATTATACCGAAGACTATTGGAATAAGCGCGTGATGGCTCCTTCCAGCCTTCTTTTTTACCTTGGCATAAATAAGCGACTTAAAAATCTAAGGCACCACAACCTCTTTTTTGACGAACCACTTGGACCGCATGCAGATGCGATCTATACCAACCCAAGGTGGCCTGAAAAGCCACTTTTCTATGCTTCCGTCCCTTCCATAACCGACCCAACTGTCGCTCCTGAAGGTATGGAAAATCTTTTCTTACTCATTCCACTCGCTCCTGATTTAGAGGATACCGAAGACATGCGCGAAAAATACTTCCACATAATTCTGGATCGTTTGGAAAAAATCACTGGACAGGAGATTCGTGGGCATATCGTCTACAAGCGGTCCTATGCACACAACGATTTTAAATCGGACTACCATGCCTTCAAAGGGAATGCTTACGGACTAGCAAATACGTTACTCCAAACGGCTATTCTCAAGCCTAGCCTCAAAAACAAAAAAGTAAGTAACCTATATTATACAGGTCAATTGACCGTCCCAGGGCCAGGAGTTCCGCCTTCTCTTATCTCAGGTCAGGTGGTGGCCAAAGAGGTGATAAAAGAAAACAATTTGTAAACAAAGAGGTATATTGCAGTAATGGACGCCATTTCTCTGTATAATCAAACCACCTTGGAGTGCAGTAAGCTCATTACTCAACGCTACAGTACTAGCTTTACCTTGGGAATTAAAACCTTAGACAAAAGCCTCCATCTGCCTATCTACGGCATCTATGGATTTGTGCGGTATGCAGATGAAATTGTGGACACCTTTCATGATCAGGATAAGCAGGCGCTTTTGAATCGCTTCAAAAAAGACACCTACGAGGCCATAGATGCCAAAATATCCCTAAATCCAGTCTTGCATGCCTTCCAGTTGATTGTCAACAAATACCAGATCGAAAAAGACCTAATTGAAGCATTCCTTCACTCCATGGAAATGGACTTAAACTTCAAAACCTACAATGACTCCAAATACCACGAATACATCTATGGCTCCGCAGAAGTAGTTGGATTGATGTGCTTGCGGGTTTTTTGTGAAGGAAATGATGCGGAATACCAACGGTTAAAAGAGCCTGCCTGCAAATTGGGGGCTGCATTTCAAAAAGTAAACTTTCTCAGAGACATAAAAAGTGATTACGAGGAGCGCGGAAGAGTATATTTTCCAGGCGTAGATTTCAACCAATTCAATCCCTCGGTCAAAGCTCTTATTGAAGCGGATATTCAAAAAGACTTCGATGATTCCTTGGTAGGGATTGCTGGTCTCCCAGCTGGTGCCAAACTCGGAGTTAAGGTGGCTTACCTCTACTATCAAAAGCTATTTGATAAAATCAAAAAGCTACCGCCAGAGACCATCACACAACAGCGGGTCCGCATCCCCAATGCTAAAAAATTAAGCTTACTATTTGGTAGCTATTTAGAAAACAAACTTGGCCTCTCCTAATGGAAAAGTATTTGTACCTAAGTGTGCTCCTCTTTGCAATCAGCTACCCCCTAGCCCAATCCTTTGAGCACCGCATCCGCTATGCCTCCCAGTGGAAATACCTTTTCCCAGGCTTAGTACTGACTGCCGCTTTCTTTATCGTTTGGGATGTATGGTTTACCAACCTGGGTGTTTGGGAGTTTAATACCAGATATGTATTGGGGTTTTTGTACTTGGACCTCCCGCTAGAGGAATGGCTATTTTTCTTGATCGTCCCTTTTTCCTCCATCTTCATCTATGAGGTGCTGATTTACTTTTTTCCAAAAGATCATTTTCTCCCCTTTGCCAAGGCTTTCGTCTGGGTACTCGCTCCAATACTGCTGGTCTTGGCTGTGCTACACCTTGACAAGTGGTATACGTCGGTCAACTTCTTTATCGGTGCTTTAACCTTAATCATCCATTACTTAATCTTTAAAGATAAATACCTAGGCCGCTTTATTTTTGCCTACCTAGTACACCTCATCCCCCTCATGCTTTGCAACGGCATACTTACGGGTGGACTTACCGAAGAACCCGTCGTGATCTACAACAATGCAGAAAATCTAGGAATTCGAATCTGGACGGTCCCCATCGAAGACCTAATCTACTCCTTGATCCTATTCTTAATGAATATCAGCTTCTTTGAGTTTCTAAGAAATAGGCAAACAATTTCCCATATTAGCGGTTAATAAAAACATGAAGCACCTTCAGGTTCAAATAGATGATCATTCGGGCTTTTGCTTTGGTGTAGTATACGCCATAGAAATGGCGGAAGAAATCCTAGAGGAGCAAGGCTATCTCTATTGCCTAGGCGACATCGTACACAACGACGAAGAAGTTAACCGCCTCAGCCGAAAAGGGCTAAAGATTATTGACCATGAGCGCTTACATGGCCTAAAAGATGAAAAGGTATTGATTCGTGCGCACGGTGAGCCTCCCTCCACCTACGAGCTCTCAATTAAAAATAACCTGACCCTCATCGATGCGAGTTGCCCAGTAGTGCTCAAGCTTCAGAACCGAATCAAAAATTCCTTTGATAAGGAGGACAACATCTACATTTACGGGAAGCATGGCCATGCTGAAGTGATTGGCCTTTTGGGACAAACCGATAACAAGGCAGTGGTATTTCAAGACATTTCGGAATTGGATATTCCCAATCTTCCAAAAAACATCACGCTGTACAGTCAGACCACCAAAAGCACGGATAAATTTTACGAGATCAATCAAATTCTTCGTGAAAATGGAATCACGGTGCATACCAACGATACCATTTGTAGACAGGTGTCCAATCGTGATAAAGAACTACGTTTTTTCGCGGAAAAATTTGACAAAATTATTTTTGTAAGTGGCACCAAATCCTCCAATGGCAAGGTGCTTTATAACGTGTGTAAAGAAAAAAATCCAAACACCTATTTTGTGTCCAACGCTGACCAAATTGAATCAGACTGGTTTGTTGAAGGCAACAGTGTCGGCATCTGCGGAGCAACCTCCACCCCTTTGTGGTTGATGGAGCAGGTTCGGGAGCGTATTTTAACCTTCTAACCTCCACATCATGGAGACTAAAACTAAAGTACATTCCGTAGACCCTAAAGGTCTTTTAATAGGTTGGAGTATCATTTTCGCTTGGGGCCTTTCTTTGGCTTTCTTGCTTACCTGGAAGTTTTCTTGGGAAAATCCACTCACCTACCTCACCATTCTCTTACAAACCCACCTGTATACTGGGCTCTTTATCACTGCACACGATGCAATGCATGGAATTGTGTCGAGTAATAAAAAAGCAAATCATGCCACTGGATGGATCGCGGCGCTCCTATTTTCCTACAATTTTTACTGGAAGCTTTTTCCCAAACACCACGAACACCATCGCTACGTAGCCACGGAAAAGGATCCCGATTACCATGCTTCTGGAAATTTCTTTCGCTGGTACCTCAGTTTCATTTTTCAGTACCTCAATATCTGGCAGTTTCTGCTGATGGCGGTCACCTTCAACCTCCTCAAATTAGTCCTTCCGACCGAGAATTTGATTCTTTTCTGGATGGTTCCCGCTGGACTTTCTACCCTGCAGCTATTTTACTTTGGCACTTACCTGCCTCATATGGGGGAACAGACAAACATTCACCATTCCAACTCTCAGTCTAAAAATCATCTTTGGGCATTTCTGAGCTGTTACTTTTTTGGATACCACTTTGAACACCACGACTCCCCCGGCACGCCTTGGTGGCATCTATGGAGAGTAAAAGAAAAACAGGGAGCTTAAAGATTGCTTGCCAACCCTACCTCGATATTTAATTTGAAGTACTAAGCCTCACCTCATTATGCGATTTATCAGTCTTTTTGGGATTCTTTTCCTCCTTTCCCTAACCAGTATGAGTCAAGGGATCCTTCGCGGGAAAATTACCAACTCCATCAATAACCAAGGCATTCCCTTTGCCAATGTGATCCTACTCAACACCGACCTAGGAGCTATCTCGGATGAGGAAGGAAACTACGAAATTGTCAATGTACCTCCAGGATTGTACAATGTCCGTGCAAGTTATGTAGGCTACAAATCCAGTACCTCCTACGAAATTCAAGTAAGCTTAGCCAAACCCGTACAATTGGATTTTAGCCTTACTGAAGATGCTTCCGAACTGAGCGAGGTGGTGGTAAGTAGTGAATTTACACGCTCAGAAGAAACGCCTTTGTCCGTACGAAAACTCAACACCAATGAAATCGAACGCTACCCTGGAGGAAATCGAGATATTTCTCGAGTGATCCAATCGCTGCCGGGTGTGGCCAGCACGCCAAGTTTCCGAAACGACATCTTGATCCGCGGTGGAGCACCCAATGAAAATCGGTTTTTTGTAGATGAAATTGAAGTTCCAGTCATCAACCACTTCTCTACACAAGGGTCCTCCGGGGGTCCAGTAGGCATTTTAAATGTCAATCTAATCAAAAGCGTAGACCTGATTACAGGGGGATTTCCTGCCAACAGAATGAATGGATTAAGTTCCTTTTTTGAAATTCAACTTAAAGAAGGGCGCCGGGATCGCATGGCCACCCAGCTGACTGTAGGTGCATCCGAACTTACTCTCTCCAACGAAGGCCCTCTCTCAAAAAAAACTACCTACTCGCTTTCGGCTAGAAGATCTTACTTGCAGGGATTATTTCGCCTTCTCCAACTTCCTTTTCTCCCCACCTTTAATGATTTTCAGTTAAAAACTACCACTAAAATCAACGAAAAAACAGAATTGACCTTTATTGGCTTAGGTGCAATAGATCAATTTGCACTCAATGAAGATGTACCTGATGAGGAAACCCTCGAGGAAAAGGAAAATCGACTCTACCTGCTCAATGTGCTTCCGGTCCAATCCCAGTGGAATTACACCACAGGAGCCAAGCTAAAGCGCTTTCGCGATAATGGATTTTGGACCTTCGTGCTAAGCCGAAACATGCTCAACAACGAATCCTATAAATATGCGGGCAATCAAGAAGGAGATGAAAAAAATCTACTCTTCAACTACCGCTCTCAAGAGTCAGAAAATAAGTTTCGTGCTGAAAATAGCATTTTCGGTAAAGGGTATTCCCTGAAGTATGGAGTTAATCTGGAGTACTCTCGTTACCTGATCGACAACTTTGATCGGGCGGTACTTTCCCAAGCTGGCGGCACCATCGACTTTCAAGCTACTTCCAAGTACACAAGCTACGGCGCATTCCTGTCTGGAACCAGAAATTGGCTCGGCGATCGTCTTCTCCTGAGTGGAGGGATACGAATGGATGGATCTGACTTTGCCAAAACTGCATCCAACCCTTTCAACCAGCTGAGCCCACGAGTATCTGTATCCTACCAACTCAAGTCCAATTTATTTGCCACCGCCAATGCAGGCATCTACTACCAGCGCCCCGCCTACACCATTCTTGGCTACCAAAATTCGACAGGTGCTTTTGTGAATCAAGACAGTGATGTGCGCTTTATCCGGAATGCACAATTGATTGGGGGAATCGAATACCTTGTTCCTGATAAAGCAAGGCGGTATACAGCAGAAGCCTTTTACAAGCGGTACAGCTACTACCCGACATCTATTCGTAACGGCATTTCTTTAGCCAATTTGGGAGCAGATTTTGGAGCTATCGGCAACGAGCCCGTACTCTCGAATTCCATTGGAAGAGCCTATGGACTCGAGTTTTTAGCGCAGCAGCGTCTGTACAACAATTTTTATGGAATCGCTTCGCTAACCTTGGTACGCTCGGAGTTTACCAACCCCAACTCCAATGGTATGATTCCCTCCTCCTGGGATAACCAATTTATCGTCAGCATGACGGCGGGCAAACGATTTGGCAAAAATTGGGAGCTTGGCGGCCGATGGCGGTTTTTGGGTGGAACTCCCTACACGCCAGCAGACATAAATGCCTCTAGTCTTCGTGAAAACTGGGACCTACGAAATGCCGCCATTTTAGATTTTTCTCAAATAAATGGAGTCAGGCTGAAGCCCTTTCACCAACTTGACCTCCGCATAGACAAACGCTACTTCTATGACCGATGGAACTTGAACTGGTATTTTGATATCCAAAATGCCTACAACTTCCAGGCAGAGCAAGCGCCGCTCATTCTGCCTGTCCGAGATGCGCAAGGCAACCTGACAGTGAATTCGACAGACCCAAGCCGCTACCAACTCAAATCCATCCTGAATCCTGCTGGATCTCTACTTCCCACAGTGGGGTTAATTGTTGAGTTTTAACGAATACCCCCCTAGAAGCAGGCGGAATGCAAAAATAAAGGAGAAAGGTTTAGTTCAATCTCCAGCGGGCATTGAATCCAAAGCCAGACCTAAATTCGGTAACCTCTAACAAAAATAAGTAGGGCCTAAAATCCAGTCCTAGGGTAATGGGAACCTCTAAAAAGGTATATTCTACCCCTACCTCTCCAGCAGCTCCTAGTCTAAAGCTGTCTGATAAGTACACGGAAGGACCAAAGCCCGCATACCACTTGAAATCGGTATCTGGAATGTCTTCGTAAATCGGGTTCCAAATCGCATCCAATCCCAAGCCATTCTGTCCAAAACTTAGGTTGCCGTGAACCCTGCTAAATTCTCCAGTAGAGAATATTCCATCTACTGCCACATTGTTCCCGTTGATGTGTCCAAAACGTAGGCCAATTTCTTGTGCCTGTGTGGTAATTGCGCCAAAAAATAAGGCTGCAAAAATCAGAATCACTCGTGTTCCTTTTCGCATAGTTGGTTTTGTTTTACTGTGTAACATTACACCGCGAAAATTGAGCCAATTCAATCCTTGATTTCAGCTATTTTCTGTTTTCCAATTCGAATCACCTCCCGCACCAAGAGATCCATATCTTCTCTTTGGGTTCGCTGGTTGACATTAGCAATACGCAAGGTATACTTCCCATTCAATATCGTGGAACTGGGTGAAGCAATTCCTTCCTCCTGCAAGCAAAGAAGGATTTCCTTGTTGAGCTCCTGAAGGGCCTTTTCCTCCCATCCAGGCAGAATCATCCGAAAGCAAGTAATACTCATGGATACCGGCGCCGTAAGTTCTAGGTTTGGATTTTCCTCCACCAATTCTGCTAGATAGGCTGCATGGCGATTGTTTTGAGTAATCATGGCCGCGTACTTCTCTCTCCCATGCTCCTTGATGGACATCCATACTTTTAAGGCTTTAAAGCCGCGAGAAAGCTCAAATCCGTAATTGTTGATGGAATCCAAGCCTCCGGAAAGGCCTCGCTTCTCCTGCAAGAGGTAATTGGGTGTGATGGCAAAGGAATCACGGTGCTTTTTGGCGTCTCGAATCAAGGTACATCCCACTTCATAGGGCACATAGAGCCATTTGTGAAGATCAAATGCCAAGCTATCTGACTCTTCAATTGCCCGCAAGGCTCCAGCATAATTCGAGTCCAATTTGCCCAATGCACCATATGCGCCATCCACATGAAACCAAAGTCCATAAGCTCTTGAAATCTCCAATAGCTGCTGCATGGGGTCGATAGCCCCTGTATTGACTGTGCCTGCGGTACCCACCAGGCAGAAGGGAAGGAATCCTGCTTGGAGGTCCATTTCCAACTGGGCTTTCAGCTGCTCAACATCCAATTCAAATCGTTTATTTACTCCGATTTTTCGCACCGCATCTGTCCCTAGTCCAATGATTTCCGCTGCCTTTAGGATGCAGGAATGCGTTTCTACAGAGCAGTAAATGAGCAGCTGACCAGAGGCTGCCTTGAGCCCTCTCTGGCGTATTTTTTCTTCGCCATAAGAATTTCTAGCTACTGTCAAGGCCGTGATATTGGCCATAGATCCTCCGCTGACGAGTATTCCGGAAGCCTCAGTGGGAAAATTCATTAGCTGCTTACACCAATTGACCACCTGTCGATCCACATACATGGCCGAATGCTCGCCTATGGCGGTATTGGGGTTCATCCCAGAAGCAAGCAAATCTCCAAAGGTCCCCATCGGGGTACCCGTTCCTTGGATCCAAGCAAAAAATCGGGGGTGCACATTCCCCTTGTTATAGGGAAAAATATACTCCTTAAACTCCCGATATACCTCTTCGGGGGATTGTCCATGTTCAGGAATAGGCTGATCAAAAACCTGTTTCACCTCCTCTGGGATTGGTTTCCATGTTTTTTGCTCACGGATACCAGCCCAATAGTCAATCAGGTCATCTACCATCTGATGACCTAGATGGCGCATGGCCTCCCAATCTTTGGGGTCTAAGTTTTGATCGGGGATAATTTCCTTTTGGAACATAGAGACAAAGTGTAGAATTATTTTTTAAAGATATAGAACAAGACTTGAAATCTGATTCAATCAGGGCTTGGCCTTGAATTGGGGATTAGGGATCAGTTCCCTTTTTCAACATGTAGCAACCTCAAAAAATCAACTGATACATTTCTTCCAGCTTACTCACTTGGATAATTTGGATTTTAAACTTGCTCAAGTCCAATCCTTTGACCGCATACTTGGAAACGACAATCTTCTTGAAGCCGAGCTTTTCCGCTTCTGCAATGCGGTTTTCGATGCGAGACACGGCACGAATTTCTCCTCCCAAGCCTACCTCGCCAGCAAAGCAAATCTGCTCAGAAACTGGGGTATCCTCATAACTAGAAATGAGAGAGGCGCAAACCGCCAAGTCCAAGCCTGGATCGTCTACGCGGAGGCCTCCTGCCACATTCAAAAACACATCTTGCTGCCCAAGGCGCATGCCTCCACGTTTTTCAAGTACCGCCAAAAGCATGTTGAGGCGCTTGGCATCGTGTCCCGTACTGCTTCGCTGCGGAGTACCGTAGGTAGCAGGACTCACTAGAGATTGAATCTCAATTAGCAGGGGACGGTTGCCTTCTAGCATCGCGCCGATAGCCACTCCATTCAGCACTTCTTCCCGCTGCGTGAGTAGGATTTCTGAGGGGTTGGAGACGGCCCGCAAGCCCTCTGCTCGCATTTCGTAGATCCCCAGTTCGTGTGTAGAGCCAAATCGGTTTTTGGAAGTACGCAAGATCCTGTAGGTCAGGTGACGATCCCCCTCAAACTGCAGCACAGTATCCACCATGTGCTCAAGTACTTTGGGTCCCGCAATGGAGCCATCTTTGGTGATGTGGCCGATCAGAAACACGGGCGTACCTGTTTCCTTGGCAAACTTCATGAGCTCTGCGGTACATTCCCGTACCTGAGAAACTGAGCCTGCTGCAGATTCTACAAATTGGCTGTGGAGGGTTTGGATGGAATCAATGACCAAAAAATCAGGGTTGAGGGCCTCAATTTGCTGAAAAATCTGCTGGGTATTCGTTTCGGATAGGACATAGCAATCTGGATTTTTTGCCGCCATTCGATCCGCGCGCATTTTGATTTGGGCTTCGCTTTCCTCTCCAGAGACATAGAGCACTTTTTTGCCTTTGAGTGTCAGCGCTATTTGAAGCATAAGCGTAGACTTGCCGATACCTGGTTCCCCTCCAATCAACACCAAGGAACCCGAGACAATTCCTCCGCCCAGCACGCGATCCAATTCTGGATCCGAAGTAATCCAGCGGGGCTGTTCCTCGAAGTTGACCTCGGAAATTTTCTTGGGTGAACTGGCTTTCTTGACACTAGAACCCTGCGGTTTCCAGCTCCCTTTTCCAATCTCTTCTTTTTGGATAATCTCCTCTACATAGGTGTTCCAGTCCCCACAAGCAGGACATTTACCAATCCATTTAGGGCTCTGCGCCCCGCAGTTTTGACAGAAGAAGGAAGTTTTTACTTTAGCCACGGGAAAGGAATTTAAGGTTGTACAAGGTACTGCGTGTGAAGATAATTAGAAACAAGAACCAAGAGATTAGACTTTCAAACCAGCTACCAGGAAAATTTTGCTCAAATGCGGATTGCTGCCTATCTCCGCTACTCCCTGCCTGGGGCAAGCAGGTCTCTCGCTTCTTGGCTCTTGTATCTTGTTTCTCTACTAATGCGCTTGCAACCAATCTGGACCCACGCCAACTTCCACTTCAATCGGCACGGGGAGAGAAATGGCATTGGACATCAAACCCGGGATTTTATTTTTGAGTAGCTCCACCTCGTCCTTGTGCGCATCAAACACCAATTCATCGTGTACTTGAAGGATCATTTTAGACTTTAACTTTTCCTTTTTCATCCAGTCATGCACGTGGATCATGGCAACTTTGATGAGATCTGCAGCTGAGCCCTGTAGTGGGGCATTGATCGCATTTCGCTCCGCAAAACCACGCATGGTCATGTTGCGACTATTGATGTCTCGCAAATAGCGGCGGCGACCAAGGATGGTCTCCACAAATTCCTGATTTCGGGCCTTTTCAATCGCCCCATCCATGTACTGCTTGACCGCGGGAAACTCCGTAAAATAGGCATCGATAATCTCTTTTGCTTCCCCTCGAGGAATGGAGAGTCGCTGGGCTAGCCCAAAGGCAGAAATCCCATAGATGATGCCAAAATTAGCAGTTTTAGCCTTTCTTCGCATGTCGGTAGTCACCTCATCTAAGGGAACCTTGAAGATTTTGGCAGCAGTAGTAGCGTGAATATCACGCCCTGTACGGAAGGCTTCTAGCATGGACTCATCCTGCGAAAATGCCGCCATCAAGCGCAGTTCGATTTGGGAATAATCCGCGGAAAGCAACACGTAATTCTCGTCTCGAGGGACAAATGCTTTCCGGATTTCCCTTCCTCGAGCGGTACGGATCGGAATATTTTGCAAGTTGGGATTGATCGAAGATAGCCGCCCTGTTGCTGCCACAAACTGGTTATAGGTGGTGTGAATTTTCCCTGTGTTGGCGTTGATCATATTTGGAAGCGCATCTACATACGTGGATTTCAGCTTGACCATTTGACGATACTCGAGAATGGCTTCCGCAATCTCGTGTTCGTCAGCTAGCTTACTCAAAATCTCTTCCCCAGTGGCATACTGCCCAGTCTTGGTTTTTTTGGCCTTCGGATCAAGTTTCAACTTTTCAAAAAGCACTTCCCCCAGCTGCTTGGGCGAAGCCAAATTAAAGCGTACTCCCGCCAATTCGTAGACGCGCTTTTCGATTTCCTTACTTTCTTGTTCCAAGGTGACCGATAGCTCCGCCAAGCTACCCGTGTCAATACGAACTCCTTCAAACTCCATGTCAGTAAGCACCCTGATCAATGGATTTTCTACTTCTTCAACCAGTTTTTTCAAACCATTGGAAAGTAGAATCGGGTCCAGCTTGCCCTTCAGTCTCAATGTAATGTCTGCATCTTCGGAAGCATAGGCTGATACTTCATCCTCATCTACGTCTCGCATATTTCCCTGCCCCTTCCCTTTCTTCCCAATCAATTCGGTGATCGATACGGGCTTGTATTGCAGGTATTGCTGTGCCAACCAGTCCATGCCGTGCTTGCCTTCTGGCTCAATAAGGTAATGGGCAAGTAGGGTGTCGTACAATGTTCCCTTCACTTCGATCCCGTAATTTTTGAGAACAAGCAAGTCATACTTTATATTTTGTCCAATTTTGAGGATTGCAGGATTTTCAAGTACAGGCCGAAGCATTTCCAACAGGGCTTGAGCCTCCTTTCGATCTGCTTCCAAAGGGAGGTAATAGGCTTCCCCTTCCACATAAGAAAAGGACAGCCCCACCAGCTCGGCATTCATGGCGTCCAAACTCGTTGTTTCTGTATCAAAGCAGATTTCTTTTTGCAACAACAAATACTCCACCAGCTCCTGAACGGCTGCATCCCCCTTAATTTTATGGTAATGGTGGGCATTACTATGAATGGTGTCCAGAACCACTGGAGCCGCCAGTGAAATGGCTTCCTCATCCTCTCCTTCCTCGAATTGAATTACAGGTTGCGGAGCAGGTGCACCAAACAAGTCCATCTGCGCGGGTGCAGGAGGGGCTGCGGCCGTTTTTTTGGCAGGACCTTCTTTAAATAAGCGAGCGGCAAGGGTGCGGAACTCCAATTCTGAAAAAATCGCCCGTAATTTCTCTTCGTCCACCCCATCATACCGAAGGTCTACCTCATCAAAATCTACAGGCACATCTATTTTGATGGTGGCCAGTTCCTTGGATAAAATGCCTTGCGGCCCAAAGTTTTCCACATTTTCCCGTTGTTTTCCTTTGAGTTGATCGGCATTGGCTACCACTCCCTCCACCGTTCCAAACTCCTTCAGCAGTTTGACTGCGGTTTTTTCACCAATCCCTGGAATCCCAGGAATATTATCCACCGCATCTCCCATCAAACCCAAGATATCACGTACCTGATCGACGTGTTCAATATCCCACTTTTCGCAGATTTGTCTGGGGCCCATCACATCCACTCCATTGCCCATAAAAGCCGGCTTGTAAAGAAAAATGTGCTCGTCCACCAACTGACCATAGTCCTTGTCTGGAGTCATCATATACACCATAAAATACTCCTTTTTCGCTTTTTTTGCGATGGTGCCAATGATATCGTCTGCCTCAAATCCATCCATTTCCAAAACAGGGATTCGAAAGGCCCGCACAATCTCCTTAACCCATGGGATTGACACGGTAATATCCTCTGGTTGCTCTAGTCGGTTGGCCTTGTATGGCGTATACTGCTCGTGGCGAAAAGTAGGTGCCTTGGTATCAAATGCCACTGCGATATGGCTAGGCTTTTCTTTTTCCAAAACTTCCAATAGGGTGTTGGTAAACCCAAGCATTACCCCCGTATTGAGCCCTTTGGAATTGATTCTAGGGTTTTTACTAAAGGCAAAATGAGCCCTATAAATGAGGGCCATGGCATCCAAAAGAAAAAGTTTATGGGCTTGAGATTGTGACATTCGAACAAGAGGTTGAGGAAAACAATGGAAAGATTCCGACTTACTAAGATACAACTTTTCCGTAGGCGAATCCGCTCAAATCTGCTCAGCGATTTACAAAATCAGACAAGCTAAGTCAATCTTTTTTTTCTAACTCCTTCAGGTAGCTTTTGACTTGAAGACTTCGAAGAAAAATAAGAGTTAATGGAATCAACCAGAGCAACTCGTTCCCAACCAAATGAAAAATGCTACGCTTATTCCAGCCTAATTCCGGAACAAAACCTAAGGTGAACCAAGCAGCCAAAATAATTTTGCCTGAGATTCCAATCAAAATCAACCAAGCCCAGGAAACCGGATAAAAGGCAGCAAAAAAAATCACTAGACCTACCACCATCCCAAAAATTCCAAAATAGTAGCTCGGAAGGGTAGTTGATTGAACAAGCCCCATGGCCATCCACTTGACTACTGTCTCTCCAAAGTAAACATAGAATGCAGACCAAGCAATCGTATACATGCCCGCCAACAATAGCAGGCCTCGGTAATGCATCGGAAACTTTGGAAAATTTGAGGCTTGATCCATAGAAGGTTTGATTTTGTTAAGCGAAATGAACACCTTGAGGTGAAACAAGGTTTAGGCGTATACAAAACTATCTAATGAATCGAAAAAACAACCTCCATTCCTTCGCTTTTCTTTTTCTTGGTGCTGCGATTTTCTCGGCTTTGGGCTTTGGCATCGGCAGAAACAGCGGAGAAATCAACCCCCTTTCCATTGATTCGGCGGCTGATTTGATTGGGCTTTCCTTCACCCCACAAGAAAAGGACAGCATGATCGGTACTTTGACCACGCATCGAACCAATTTGGAGCTCCTGCGCAAAATTCCCCTTGACAATGCAGTGGGGCCAACCTTGGTGTTCAATCCACTTCCACAAGGTTTTTATCCAAGCCAGGAGCAAAACAGCTTCGATTGGGGATTGCCCACTAAAGTAGTGCTGCCCACAAGAGATGTAGACTTGGCCTTTATGTCTGTTCACCAACTTTCTGTACTGATCAAATCCAAGCAACTGAGTTCCGAACGGCTCACAAAAATATACCTCCAGCGAATCAAAACGCATTCCGATACCTTAGCCTGCTTGGTGACCCTTATGGAGGATCAGGCACTAAACCAAGCTAGAACCCTAGACAAGGAACTTGCTGCAGGCAAGTACCGAGGACCACTCCACGGCATACCTTATGGCATCAAAGATTTATTTGCCGTACCTGGAACGCGAACAACTTGGGGCGCGGACCCTTACAAGGACCAGGTGATTAACGAAACAGCCACGATTGTAACCAAATTGGAAGAAGCAGGAGGTGTATTGGTGGGTAAATTTACCCTGGGAGCCTTGGCTATGGGCGATGTCTGGTTTGGAGGGGTCACCAAAAATCCTTGGAACCTGAAGCAAGGATCAAGTGGATCCTCTGCTGGCTCGGCTTCTGCAGTGAGTGCAGGATTGGTTCCTTTTGCCATTGGTACAGAAACCCTCGGTTCGATTGTCTCCCCCTCTACACGCAATGGAGTAACAGGACTACGTCCGACCTTTGGTCGTGTGAGCAGACATGGGGCCATGGCTCTCAGCTGGTCTATGGATAAAGTTGGTCCCATCTCTAGGTCCGCACTTGACAATGCCATCGTCCTATCCGTACTCAATGGTAGCGACTCCAAGGATCCGGCTACCATTCCTGCTGCTTTCAACTATTCTATAAAAAAGGAAGTCAAAAAATTAAAAATTGGTTATTTCAGTTCCTTTTTTGAGGGAAATCGGGCGGGAATCGAAAATGATCGTGCTGTCCTAGAACTCTTAAAAAATCAAGGGCTTACCCTACACCCGGTGGAATTGAAAACCAGTATCAATGCTGCGCCCTTGGTGTCCATGCTTTTGGTGGAAGGAGCAGCTGCATTTGATGACCTTACCCGTTTAGGCCTAGACGACCAGCTTGTCGCTCAACACAAAAGTGCATGGCCTAATGTTTTCCGGGCAGCGCGTTTTATCCCCGCTGTAGAATACATCCAGATGAGCCGGCAACGAACTCTACTCATTGAGGAAATGCATGCACTGATGAAAGAATACGATGTCATCGTCAGTCCATCCTTTGCTGGTCAGCAGCTCCAAATCACTAACCTGACTGGTCATCCAGCCCTGTGCCTACCCAATGGATTTGGATCCAACGGCAGCCCTACCTCGATTACTTTACTTGCCAACCTTTTTGAGGAAGAAAAATTAATTATGGTTGGACGATTGATACAGGAAAACTCCGATTGGCAGTCGAAGAGGCCTCCGCTTTTTGCCAAATAATCCATCACATGAAACGAAGAGGCCCAGCAAATTGCTGGGCCTCTTTTATTCTCAATGAATAATCCCTGAAATTTTGATGTGGGTAGGGGAAAGAAACATCACCTTTTGGGTAGTTTCTATTTTATAGTGATCTATTTTTCCCGTAGCCTGGTTCATAAAAATCTCACCAAGCGTAGTGCTTTGGTAAAACATGTTTTC
>SXYU01000041.1 GCA_005788235.1 Cytophagales bacterium | reverse complement strand
CTTAAAGTACCGTGCTCCCCATCCCTTCCACTTGGGACGAAGCCACTCGAGGCCATCTACGTTGATGGCTGTGGGCTTCCCAAAAATCCGAGCAAGCCATCCGAAAGGGCCATTTCCAGAGTTGACCACGAAAATCACATCCACATCTGAAAAGCAGGCGTGCAACATGGAAAAAAAAGTATGGCTCAGCTGCGTGAGGCTTTTGCTTTCAAGAGCAGGCGTGTAGATGCACTCGATGCCATTGACGAATCGGGGGCGTGTGGAGAATAAGGAGCGGTGGTTGTAAACCCGTACCTGCACTCCTCTGGCTTGCAAGCGCTCCCCCAATTCTTTCACCAGGGTATCGTAGCCCCCATAGACATAGGGGTAGCCTTTGGCGCCCATGATGGCTACTTTTATATCAATAGGTGACGGCTTGCTTACCATTTCTCACGCATTTTTTGATAAAGTCTACTCCTATCTCTTCAAAATTTCTTTAAAGGCCTGTTCTAAAGATAGAAAAAACTTCTCCGCCGAAAATTCCTGCAACCTCAACCTCCCTTTTTCTCCCAATTCCTTTCTTAGGTCAAGATCATCTACCAAAAGTTTCATGGACTGAATTAATGATTCCTCCTCATTTTTTTCCAAAATCAAAGCAGCATCACCCGCCACTTCCATCAAAGCCCCCTGACGTGAAATGATGACGGGCAGCCCAAAAGAGAATGCTTCCAATACCGGCAATCCAAAGCCTTCATTTGTGGAAGGGAAAACATAGCCCAAGGCATGCTGGAAATAAGACGCCAATTGATCTTGGCTTACATATCCTGTGAAATCAACTTTCTCAGTCAATCCCAGGGTGTTGACCAATTCTACCAAATGATCGTAATCATCTAAAGTTTCTCGGGGACCTCTTTGTCCGACCAGCACCAAACGGAGGCTTTCATAGCCCTCCATTTTTGTAAGTTTATCAAATGCCTGAATTAGTAAACTCAGGTTTTTTCTTTTCTCCAATACCCCGACATGAAGAAAATAGGCTGCTTGTGTAGTCGATTTCAAATCCGATAGGGCAGAGCTTTCCGAAAGCCCAGAAGCCTGATAAACCACCTGAATTGGAATAGACTTGAATGGAGGCAATTGGTGCAGCCGCGATTTGGAAAATTGGGTTATTGTGATGATTTCCCCATTTTTTTGCAATCCTTTTTCTAAAAAATAGAGGTAATACTTCAACCAAAGACGTTGGTAATGTTCAGGGGTATCCCAAAAACAGGTGTCATGGACGACGGAAACTTTTTTGCCTTTGGCGAAAATCGGGCTTAAAATGTCAGGACTGAAGACGAGATCTGCTTGGTGGTAATAAGAGAGTGTTGGCAATACCACCTGTTTTCTAAAGAAATAGAGCAGCTGAAAAAGGAGGTTTTTCCATTTGGCTGTTTTTCCTCGAAAAAACTGATTTTGCTTTACTTTCTGATAATTGGGGCTTATGATATACTCAATTCTGCTGCTGTTGTTTTTTTTGAGAATCTCATCGCAAAGGGTAACTATATAAGTTTTGATCCCTGTTTGTGCCACATACAAGTAAAATACATCCACCACTACTTTTGGCCTACGCTTTTCCATGGTTGATTTTGGAGTATTCGTTCATGGCATAACCTACCATCCACCAAGTGATCCAAGCTACGTAGGCAAACAGCTCTGCGTTGGACGTGAAAAGGGGCAATAAAAGCCCTGTTTTTACAGCAGCAGCTGTAAATGCAATTCGTGCAGTCATGACATTATCGGTACCTCTAAAAACCTTTATGGACTGGCTGATGGAAAATCCCAAAAGAAAGATGTATAAAAACATGCCTAAAAAGCCCATCTGCACCCCATAGATTAGGAATTGGTTTTCCCCTCCGATCCGTGCTTCATCGGTGACAGCACCGGAGTTGCCACTCATGGCCAATCCGACGCCTAAGGGATTTTGGATTATGGAGTCAATGGCAGTTATCCATTCCAATACATGGCCTACACTGGAGGCATTTTGGAATGTTAGCGTATCGATTACGAAATAATAGAAGTCTTCAGAGGCAAAAAATACGACGAAGATGACAAATGTAGTGACTAGCCCGAAACCAACTAAGATCAATCGATAAAGCTTAAAAATCACTGCAATAAAAAACAACATGATAAAAAAAGCTCCAAATGCGGCCCTTGAACTCGAGAAAAACAGACTTCCCATGGAGCAAAGCATGACTAGAATATATGGGAAACTTTCTTCTCTTTTGGAAGTCAAAAACCAGATTAGCCCTGCCGCAAAACCTAAAAGTACGGAACTGGCTAACTCCAAAGGATCTGCAAAAAACGAGGCCAGTCTCTTGGTCATGGCTTGGGTTTCGAATGTCCAGGATAACCCAAAATTGCCAGAAGGCTCCATATCGTAAATGGCATAGTTGAAACGGGCATACCCTGTAAAGATTTGTAAATGGGAACCGATTAATGCTTCTATGAGGTTGACTGCGAAAGCAGAAACCGCAATTACAAAAATGACCTGAAACAATCTTTTGACTTCAAAATCCTCGAAATTGGTATTTCTTCCTACGAAAAACACCAGCGCAGGAATTAGAATATTTTTAAAATAAAGTCCTTTTTCTACAAAACTGGCCACCCCTAGGGGCAATAAAAGAAAAATAAAAGCCAATCCTATAAACCCCAAAAAGAGCCAATCCACTAATTGAAAGCAAAAGGGATATTCAAAAATCTTCCTTCGGTAAAGCAAAAAAACTAGCACAGATCCGATGACCATCAAGTCCTTGGCCAGCTGGAATAGCGGTATTGGTAGTGTGGAATTTGTTGCTTGAAATAAAATACTTAAAAAAGTAGTATGAAAGGGTAGGTAGGCTGCCAAAAAAAACACCAGATACTCCCACTTTCCTTTGAAGACCATAGCCTTCAGTGTGAAGTGCAGCAGCAGCGCATAACCCAAAAGTGCTACAATAAAAAGTGTTTGAGCGATCAATGCAGTTCAGGCTTTTGACAGATCAAGGTCACTGTAAACCTCACTGGGCACCTTCCCTTGACTTTTATTCCCCTGAATATATTCAATAAAAATTTACTTTGCTCAATTCTGATGATCCAGTCCGTCTTTATCCTATTGTTTTTAAATGTACTGTATTTCAATTTTGGGATGGGGAGGACCGTTTCAAAATTGAAAAATCCAGTTTGGGTCAACGCACTCACCATCTCATGGTAAGTGGATTCATTGAGATGTCCCCCTTGAGCCTCTATCCGTCCTGAGCTCGAATTGTCAATGATTCGAGTGACATCCATCGGCCCAAAAAGCCGGTTTGGCATCACCAAGATGAATTTTCCTCCGGGCACCAAGCTCTCATAGACTGATCGAAGATGATCCATCAAATCCAATGGCGAAAGATGCTCGATGACATTATCTGAAAAGGCCAATTCAAATTTTTCTTCAGTTCTGAAATTGATAATGCCGGAGGGAATGAACTGAATACTCGGATGATTTTTGAGTGTTTCGGGAATAAAGACATCCACACCGGCAAGTTTTTTATAGGGTATCTTTTTTTGGATGTTCATTAAAAAATATCCTTCTCCACAACCAAAATCGATGATGGACTTTCCTTTCAGCTCTTTTTCAAACAGGGTTACCTGTGGATCTTTGGTAGCTATTCTTTCTTGAAGCGAACTATTTTCTTTTGCTGTCCTGCCATAAAATTGAAGTAGGTTGGAATAGAATTCATCGTATAAGCCCTCTCTTTTATTGGCATCTTCCTCCTTAACCAACAAGTTATGGTAATGATTTTCGAGCTTAAACGCTTCTTCAAGCACTTCAGGACTCAACCCGCTTTCTTTGGAGTAAGCTTCAATATCTGGGAATATTTGGGTATTGGTACTTTTCATTAAATGAGTTTCATTTGGAAAAAAGACCTTCATAATGTCCTTTCAAAATTGCATTTACTTTTTGGAACCTACCATTTACTCCCAAATACAGAATGAAGGCAGCATTTTTTAGGGTTTGGTAAAACAAACTTAATACAAAGGACAGTGGGTTTGAATGGCTTCGGATTAAAAAGAGGTGGTTTCTGGTTCGGTAATAGTGTAGTATTGGAGGAACGACACCTTCCTTAGTTTTCATTTTTTTGGACGATCCTCCTGCAACATGGTAAATTTTGGATTGGGGAAGGTAACGAAGTCTGAACCCAGATTTTTTGATCCGAAAGGACCACTCGACATCTTCATAGTAGGCAAAAAACCGGGAGTCCAACATTCCCGCCTGCCTGATTACTGCCGAGCGAATAAGCATGGCACATCCTGTAATCCAAGGCGTATCCTTTTCCTGATCAAATTGCCCCTCGTCTGTTTTTCCTGTGCCAATGGACCAAGTCATTTCCAATCCCTTGAAATATCCTCCCCCCGCATTCCATAGTTTATCCCGCTCTGCCTCCAACATAATTTTGGGTTGCACCGCGCCATAATCAGGGTTTTGTTCTAAAAAAGAAACCAATGGATCTAGAAAGTCAGGTTCTACAAGGGTATCATTATTGAGCAAAAGTACCTGATCAAAAGAATGATCTAATGCCCATTGTATTCCAAGGTTGTTGCCACCTGTAAATCCAATGTTGTCAGGGCTAGTTAATAACTCAATCTCAGGAAATT
>SXYU01000040.1 GCA_005788235.1 Cytophagales bacterium | reverse complement strand
CAATTTAGTGGAAAAGACGGCCGTGCGAGATGGAATGCGCCTTCCAATCCCAACCGACTAAATGCTAAAATCCCAAATGCAGTAACCTTGTCTAACCAGGCAATTGGATATTCTTGGGTAGCTTCTTTCTCTTTGGAAAGGCCATTTACCAATGGACTATTCTTGAAAGCTGCGTATAGCTACGGCGAATCTAAGAATACGGTGGATCCAGGATCTATTGCAGCAGGTACTTGGTTTGGCAACCCGATCACTTCGGATCCAAACAACCCAGGTCTTGGCTATTCTTCAAACTTTATGGGACATAGAGTTTTCGCTACTGCATCCTACTCTAAAGATATCTTCAAGTTTGGAAATACCTCAGTATCTATCTTTTGGGAAGGTAGAACAATCGGTAACGCGAGTTACGTCACTGGTGGTGATCTGAATGGTGATGGAGGTACTTCCAACGATTTGATCTACATCCCTGCTACAAAAGCGGAAATGAATTTCCAAACATTTACAGCTAGCGGTAGGACCTTCACTGCACAGGAACAAGCAGATGCATTTGAAGCCTATATTCTTCAGGACAAGTACTTGAGCGCCAACAGAGGTGGATATGCTCAAAGAGGTGCTGTGATTATGCCAATGGTATACCGTGCTGACCTTTCTTTTGCGCAGCAGTTGTTTACCAACATTGGTAGCAAGAGAAATACCTTGGAGTTCCGTGTGGATATTCTAAACGTGGGCAACCTGCTTGATTCTGATTACGGTGTGGGCAAGACTTTCAACTCTACCCAACCTCTTGTTGTAGGAACTCCTGCAGCTAGTGCAGATGGCAGACCTCAGTACAGATTCCGAAATATAGGTACAAGCTTGATTACTGAAACTTACAGAGCGACCGCTGGTGTATCCGATGTTTGGAGAATGCAGTTTGGTTTGAGATATATCTTCAACTAAGTCTCAATCTTGATTCTTTGAAAGCGCCCCGAACTTCGGGGCGCTTTTTTTGTTATACACTTGAGATAGTCTAACTCTTTTATTTTTGGATTTTAAGGGAATATCCCTTCTATTTTCCATTGATGGTAAGGATTTGCCATCCTTATGTTTTCTAAAGAACTGCAAGAAAACTAAGGTATATTTGTATTTCACTGTGAAAAAATTCTCCTTGTTTTCATTCTTGTATGTTGTACTTTAAGCAATTTCTGCATTCTCAAAGAAGCGAGTGGGTCGTTTTTATCCACGGCGCAGGGGGAAGTTCTGCGGTATGGCATAAGCAGCTGCGTGATTTTCAGAGAGATTTTAATCTGCTATTGATCGACCTTCGCGGTCACGGTAAATCAGCAGACATGCCTGAAGCGATCTGGAAGCAGCATTATACATTTGAGGCAGTTACCAAAGATATCTTAGAGGTATTGGATCACCTCAAGCTTCCCCCAGCACATTTTATGGGAGTTTCTTTGGGTACAATCTTGGCAAGACAGCTCGCAGAGATTGCACCTTTACGAGTCAAATCTCTTGTCATGGCAGGAGCTGTGACCCGACTGACCATTCAAAGTAGGTTATTGGTTTTTTTTGGAAACACTTTTAAGCGTATCATACCCTACATGTGGTTGTATCGACTTTTTGCGTTTGTGATCATGCCTCGAAAGCAACATGCAGAATCGCGCAACCTCTTCATTCATGAAGCTCAAAAACTATGTCAAAAAGAGTTTATTCGCTGGTTTAAATTGACCAAGGACATCAATCCACTACTGCGGTATTTCAAGGAAAAAGACCTAGGAATTCCTACGCTCTACGTGATGGGAGATCAGGATGTGATGTTTTTGGAGCCAGTCAAAAATTTAATTCGCACACACAAAAATTCGATTCTTCGTGTTTTGGACACCTGCGGTCATGTCGTCAACGTGGAAAGACCAGAGGAGTTCAACCAGCTCTCTATTGCTTTTATAAAAAACCAACAGTAACTGCCTTTTATTTCCAATGAAAAAACAAACCAAAATCTTTCTAGTTCTTGGCATCATTTTGCTACTTGTGGTAGCTTATTTTTATCCAAGACTCGATTCGCAACCCGATGGTGAAGGTGCTCCTTCTGGCCAAAAAGGTGGGGGTAATGGAGAGCCTTTAGTGGTGAATGTAATTCAACTTAAAAAGGAAGCGCTTAATAATCAGCTCCAAGTATCAGGGACCATTTTGCCGAATGAATCGGTAGATATCAAGCCTGAAATTAGCGGTTTGGTTACCAAAATAAATTTTAAAGAAGGGCAATATGTGGCCAAGGGAACACCACTACTGTACCTTAATGACAATGAACTTCAAGCGCAGTACCAACGCTTACAATACACCCAAAAATTAGTGCAGACGCAGGAGTCGAGACAGAAGCAGCTCTTAGCTCGAGAGGCGATTAGCCAGGAGGAATACGATATTGTGCTTAACCAATACAATACAGCCCTTTCGGATATCAAGCTGGTGCAGGCGCAACTAGAAAAGACAGTGATTCGTGCGCCCTTCAATGGACGATTAGGCCTTCGACAAGTTTCCGAAGGTGCGGTGATAAATGCCTCCAACATTATCGTAAGTATTGTCAACATTGACCCAATCAAATTGGAGTTTTCCATTCCTGAACGCTATGCAGGTCTAGTTACAGAGGGTTCTTCCATCTACTTCAGTAGTGAATCTTCGACCGAAGAGGTGGAAGGAAAAGTTTATGCCTTTGAGCCCCAGATCGACGCAGCTACTCGTACCATCAAATTGAGGGCACAAAGCCCCAACAAAAGTGGAAAATACCTTCCCGGAATGTTTGTGAAAATTAGGTTTGTATTGGATGTTAAAGAGGATGCACTATTGGTTCCAGCTGAAGCTGTAATTCCTGAATTGTCTGGCTACAAGGTATTTGTAGTAGGTGCTGATGGAAATGCAGAACAGCGGATGATTGAAATCGGTACGCGAACAGATACGCAAGTTCAAGTAATCTCTGGGTTGAAAGAGGGGGAATTGGTGCTCACTACCGGTGTGATGCAAGTAAGACAGGGCATGCCTGTCAAACCTACAACCATTAACTAAGCGATCTTATGGCTAGTCTTTCAAGTATAAGTATCAAAAGGCCTGTATTGGCCATTGTGATGTCATTGGTGATTTTACTATTTGGTGGGATCGGCATATCGCTCTTAGGGGTACGGGAATATCCCTCTGTAGATCCACCAGTCATCAATGTGAGTACCTCCTATGTAGGAGCCAACTCAGATGTGATCTTGGCTCAAATAACAGAGCCACTAGAAGAGCAAATCAATGGAATCCAAGGAATTAAATCTCTTACCTCCACCAGTGCCGATGGAAGAAGTAACATTACAGTAGAGTTTGAAGTAGGTGCCGACCTTGAGGCCGCAGCAAACGATGTACGGGACAAAGTTTCTGGCGCGCAACGCAGTCTTCCGCCTGATGCAGACCCTCCGGTTGTTTCTAAGGCCGATGCAGATTCTCAGCCAATCGTTGGGGTCAACGTCAAAAGCGACAGTAGGAGTTTACTTGAACTTACTGAAATTGCAGATAATGTATTCAAAGAACGCTTGCAGACTATCCCTGGGGTAAGTAGGGTTCAGATCTGGGGCGAGAAGGAGTATGCCATTCGATTACGAATGGATCCCCTCAAAATGGCCTCCTATGGAATCACTCCTATGGATGTATTGAGCAAAATTCAGACTGAAAATGTGGAGTTACCATCAGGAAGAATTGAAGGGCAAAGTATTGAACTTTCTGTTCGGACAAAGAGTCGTTTGAGCTCTCCACAAGAATTCAATGAGTTAATTATCAAGGAAAGTGAAACTAATTTGGTTCGTTTCCAGGACATTGGCACTGCTGAGCTTTCTGCTCTCAATGAGAAGACACTGCTTCGAAGAAATGGTATCCCCATGGTTGCAGTGGTATTGGTTCCACTTCCAGGATCCAATAACATTGAAATTGCGGATGAGTTTTACAAGAGATTGGAGTTTATCAAAAGGGACTTGCCTGCAGATATTGGAGTTGAAGTTGGTTTTGACGGAACTTCTTACATAAGGCAATCAATTTCAGAAGTGGAAGAGACCATCATCACTGCATTTATTCTTGTGGTAGCGATTATTTTTCTATTTCTACGTGACTGGAGAACTACCTTTATTCCAGTAGTAACCATTCCTATCTCTTTGATTGGTGTATTTTTCATCATGTATTTGATGGACTTTTCCATCAATGTTCTTACGCTATTGGGGATTGTACTATCCATCGGTTTGGTAGTAGATGATGCAATTGTGGTTTTGGAAAATATTTATGCCAGAATTGAAAAAGGAGAAAAGCCCATGGAGGCTGCTGCCAAAGGTTCTGAGGAAATATTTTTTGCAGTAATTGCTACCACAGTCGCACTTGCGGCAGTATTCTTACCTGTAATTTTTCTTACAGGAACCACGGGAAGGCTATTTCGAGAATTTGGAATTGTAGTTGCCGGCTCGGTAATTATTTCTGCTTTTGTTGCTTTGACTATGACCCCCATGCTCAGCGCAAGAATGCTTAAGCAACGCAGCAAGCAAAATGCCTTTTATCGATTTACCGAACCGTTCTTTGTTTGGCTAAATGAAAGCTATGACGCAGCACTGACAAAATTCATGAAGATTAAATGGGTTTCTTTTCCCATTATTCTTGTTATGGGTTTGGGGATTTATTGGTTTTTTAACAATCTCCAAACTGAGCTTGTTCCCATTGAGGATCGCTCCGAATTGCGAATCAACATGACGGGACCCGAGGGAGCCACTTTCTCCTTTATGGATCAGGTCATCGAAGACTTGAATTCACAGCTTAAGAAAGATCTTCCACCGTCAGAACTTGCTAGTATTACCAGCATGACCTCACCAGGCTGGGGTACCGCAAATACTAATTCGGGATTTGTTCGTCTCTTTTTGACGGATGCTTCTCAGCGTTCCCGTACCCAGCAAGAGATCTTTACCCAAGTCAATGCCTCACTCAAGGGTGTGACTGCAGTACGTGCCTTTGCGCAGCAGCCTGCTTCCATTGGCGATCGTCGTGGTGGTCTACCAGTTCAGTACGTGATTCAGGCCCCAACTTTGGAAAAATTAAAAGCGGTTATCCCAAAATTTATGGATTTGGCTGCACAAAACCCGGCCTTTATTTTTACCGACATCAACTTGAAATTTACCAAGCCTGAATTGGAAATTGAGATTGATCGGGAGAGAGCACGAAATATGGGTGTATCGGTGCAAGAAATTGCCCGCACCCTGCAGCTTTCCTACTCTGGACAGCGCTTTGCCTACTTTATCAAAGGGGGCAAGCAGTACCAGGTAGTGGGTGAAATGCAGCTTCAAGATCGAAATGAACCGGTAAATTTGAGAATGCTCTACGTGAGAGGAGATAATGGTGAACTTATTCAATTGGATAACTTGGTGCGTGTGGTCGAGAAAAGTACACCGCCACAGCTTTATCGTTTCAATCGATTTGTGAGTGCGACAGTTTCAGCCAACTTAGCTGATGGGGTGACTATCGGTGCAGGCTTGGACGAGATGGATAAAATAGCAGCCGAAGTATTGGATGATACCTATGCTACGGATGTGACCGGACCTTCTAAAGAGTTTAGAGAAAGTTCCAACAGCTTGATGTTTGCTTTTATTTTTGCCTTAGTTTTGATCTACTTGGTGCTTGCTGCGCAGTTTGAAAGTTTTGCTGACCCATTGACGATTATGTTCACGGTACCCTTGGCCATTTTTGGGGCTTTGGCTACACTTTGGATGTTTGATTTTACGCTCAATATTTTTAGCCAAATTGGAATCATCATGCTGATTGGTTTGGTGACCAAAAACGGCATTTTGATTGTTGAATTTGCCAATCAACGGAAAGAAGAAGGAATGGACGTTCAGGAGGCAATTTATGGGGCTGCAGTATCTCGACTCCGACCGATTTTAATGACCAGTATGTCTACCATTTTAGGTATTCTTCCAATAGCCTTGGCCTTGGGTGCTGGTGCAGAGAGTAGGGTTCCCATGGGAGCTGCAGTTATTGGAGGTCTTGCCTTCTCTACGTTATTGACACTCTTTATTATTCCAGGGGTTTACACCTATTTAACTTCCAAAAAAGGTGTTTTAGCAAAAACAGTATGAAAATAGGAACACTTCTACTTGCATTCCTTTTACCGGTCCTATCGGTATGGGCTCAAGTACAGGAACCGCTAGATCTTGAAAAAGCGCTGCAACTAGGTTTGGAAAATAACCTTCAAGTGAAAATTGGCATCGAAAATCGGAATCTGCGAGAACTCGATAAAAAAATTGCCGCAGGAAGTCTATTCATGCCTTCCTTAAATGCCAATTACCTGCGCAGTTTTGCCACAGAAGATGTGACCCAGACTTTTGTCAGTGATCCTAAAAACCCTCGACAAATTGATGCCGCTCAATCCAAAAACAAGGCGTATAGCTTCGTTGGGATTTATGGATTTAGACCTGAGTCCTTGCTGACCATGCGCCGACTTGGAGTGTTGGAAGAAATAAGTGACTTGGATGCAAAGGTGATTGTAGAGAATACGGTAGCAGGGATTTCCACCGCTTACTACCGCTTGATTTTGGAATTGCAGCGGCTAAAAGTACTCCAACAAACCTTGTTCTTGAGTAAGGCTAGATTGGATATCTCTCAAGCACAGTATGAATTGGGTGGAGCTGGGAAAAGAGATTTTCTCGCAGCCCAAGTAGACTACAATGGAGACTCTAGCCTATTGATGACCCAGTATCAGGTCATTCAAAACGCACGAGTCAACCTGAATGAATTGCTTGCAGCAGATCCTGACACCAACTTCCTGATTCAAGACAGTACCATTACTATTGGGGATCGATTGGCTCTTGATTCACTTTACGAAAGTGCCTTTTTAGAGAATAAGCAGTTGTTGGTTAATCAACGAAACAATAATGAAGCTTTCATTCGGATCAGAGAACTTCAAGCCTCAAGACTCCCAGGCATAAACTTGAATTCAAGTTTTAATAATTCTGTTTTTAACTCCGATGCAGGTTTCTTGATTCAAAACGAACGGCAAGGTTTCAATTATGGAGGTACCATCACCTTCAATCTATTTAGTGGACTCACACTCAATCGACGGATTCAAAGTGCAAAAGTGAATCAGCGCATTCAGGACTATTCTTTGGAGCAGTATGAAATACAGTTGAAGGCGGATATCCAACGCGCTTACAATACCTATGAGAATAACCTAGGATTGCTCTCCATAGAACAAACGAATTACCAAGTGGCGAAAGAGAATTCAGAAATCGCTCTGGAACGATTCAGGTTAGGAATTGCCTCCTACCTTGAATTCAGAGATGCTCAAGTCAATCTCCTATCAGCAGAGAATAGGCTAATCACCTCTATTTTTCAGATCAAACAACAAGAAATTGAGCTACTCCGGCTGTCAGGAAAGATCTTTTTCACCAGTAGCTTGGACGCCTTTGAGATCCCTACGAATTAACTGAAGAGGAGGCCTGGGCCTCCTTTTTTTTAGTTAAGGAACTACTACAGAATATAATTTGGCATAGGCTTTGCCAATTACCTCCAAACCAAGCAGTAATGCTGTCCACTAGCATGGAAAGAAAGAAACAAATTGTAGTTGTTGGAGTGCTGATTTTTTTAGGACTGGGAGCCATTGGCTACCTCAACAACTGGTTTACCCAGTCTTCAAACCAAGAATTTATCCTTGATAAGGAGGGGATATTATCCCGAGGCACCTTGCGTGTTGCTGTTGACAACAATTCCAGTAGCTTCTACATCTATCGAGGAAGAAGAATGGGCTATGAATACGAGCTTCTCTTAGATTTCGGAAAGCAACTTGGAGTTCAGGTTGAATTTGTGGTGGCTTCCGATATTGATGAAGCCTTTAATAAGCTGGAGGAAGGTAGAGTAGATTTAATTGCCATGAATGTCCAGCAGAATGCTGAGCGGGAGAGCTTTGTCACTTTTACCGAAGCCATTGGCTCCATGAGCACGGTGCTCGTGGGCAGAGAAAAGTTGACTTCTTGGGATACCCTTGGAATGGATACTGTAGTCGTTCGTAAAGGGGCGGTGTACAATAGCCAACTTGAACAGCTAAAGGATTCTCTTGGCCTTGATTTTACGATTCTTGAAGTTCAAGACCACGAAGAAACCTTACTTGATCGTGTTTATGAGCAGGAACTGCGTTGGACCGTTGCAGAAAAGAATGTTGCGCAAACCAATGCAACCTATTACGATGAACTTCAGCTTGGGCTAGAAGTATCCAAAGAGGAGCCGGTGACTTGGGCCCTACGAAGTACATCTCCAAATTTGCTCCAAGCAGCGAATAGTTGGCTAATTGAAAAAAAGAAGGTTTTCATCCCGCGTACTTATGCGCGGTATTTTTTGAATTCCAAAAACCAATACGAACGGACAACCAACACCTATTCTTCCCTTGGGGGTAACCGGATTTCCGTTTACGATGAACTCATTCAGGACAATGCCCAAACCTTAGGATGGGATTGGCGACTTCTTGCAGCTTTGGTATACAAGGAGTCGAGATTTGATACCACAGCTCTTTCTTATGCAGGAGCACAGGGATTGCTGCAATTGATGCCTGTAACCTTAGAACGATTTGGGGTAACCAATCCCAACGATCCAGCTGAGTCCTTGAAAGGAGGAGTGAAGTACCTACAGTACTTGGATAAATTTTGGATAGAACGAGTTCCTGAAACCAATGAGCGAATTAAGTTTATTTTGGCCTCCTACAACATTGGTCAAGGACATGTGGAAGATGCCTGGAGGCTCACCTTGAAGTATCGAAAAAATACCCAAAGCTGGCAGGAGGTTTCTAATTTTTTGAATTTAAAAAGTGACCCAAAATACTACCGAGATGCTGTAGTAAAAAGCGGCTATGCTAAAGGGCACATCGCGGTGAACTATGTCCGCGATGTACTTGCCTTATTTCAATCTTACAAGGCCTTGGTTGATCCTTGATGCCTTAATGAAGTTCAAAAAGCCCCTCTATTTCTACAGGAATATTATCTGGTAAGGAACCCATCCCCACTGCGGAGCGTACTCCTATTCCCATTTCTTTCCCCCAAACCGCTGCAAAGAGTTCACTACAGCCATTCATGACATAAGGGTGTCTTTCAAAAGAGGATACACAGTTGACCATGCCGAGCACCTTGATCACCCGTTTTACTTTGTCCAAAGAGCCAAGCGAGGCCTTTATTGTGGCCAACATGGCTAGCCCTACCTGTCTTGCCGCAAGTTTCCCCTGCTCGATATCTAGATCTTCACCGATTCTACCAATAATCAAGCTCCCGTCTTGTGTAACGGTTCCATGGCCAGAGAGGTAAAGAAAATTACCTACCACCAAGCTGGGCGTGTAGACCCCCAAAGGCCTTGGTGCAGGGGGAAGGATCAAACCAAGCTTTTCGAAATTTTGTTCAGGACTAGTCATATAGGATTGCGGTTGGAATAATGATTCAATGAATCGTGTGCAAATGGTTCTGCGTACGCCAAAGTATGAATTTTCGGAGTTGTGTCAACGCCCTTTTTGGACTTAGAGGATCAGATCCAGTAGGAGTACCCAACCCAAACCTGCGACAGCTACTATGGTTTCCATCAGCGTCCAAGAGCGTAGCGTGTCTTTGATGCTGAGGTTGAAGTATTCTTTGAACATCCAAAAACCTCCATCATTGAAGTGTGAAAACACCAAACTGCCTGCCCCAATGGAAAGGACCAATAAGTTGGGATCTACGTTGAGTGTTGGTACGAGTGGAGCGATAATGCCAGCCGTAGTCAAGCCAGCCACAGTAGCGGAGCCTACAGCCACACGAATCACAGCGGTGATCAACCATGCCAAAATTAGGGGGTGCATTTCCCAAGATTGTATTCCCTCAGCTAGAGCTAAGCTAACTCCAGAATCTGTGAAAACCTGTTTCAAAGCACCTGCACCTGCTACAATCAATAGAATCATCGAAATGTCTTTCGTAGCCACCGTGTAGATGTCCATCAACTGAGTCATGGATTGCTTTCTCCGAAGGCCCAGAGAATAGGTGGCAAAGGCTATAGAAACCAACATCACCACACTCGGGTTGGCTATGAAATTGAGAAGGGGTCGTAAGGGATCTTCTGTAGCAACCGACAAAGACAGTAGGGTAGTGACCACAAGGAGGACTACAGGAAGTAGGGCTGTAAGTACGCTAGTGCCAATACCAGGAAGTTCAGCTTCTGGCTTTGGATCTGCTTGAAATGTTTTTAACGGCTGTGAGGAGATATTTCTTAGAAAAGGCGCAAGCAATGGCCCTGCAAGAATGATTGTTGGAATGGCAACAATTCCTCCATAAAGAAGGGTAAGGCCCATGTTGGCACCAAACTGACCCACTAAAGCTGCCGGCGAGGGGTGCGGAGGGAGAAATCCATGGGTAACCGATAAGGCTGCCAGCAAGGGCATACCCACATACACCGAAGGTAGTTTGTATTGGTGGGAAAGGGTAAAGGCTAGTGGTACAAGTAACACAAACCCTACATTGTAAAATAATGGAACGCCCACTACCAGGCCAGTCAATGCCATGGCCCAGGTGATGTGTTTTTCGCCAAAAATACCCATCAAGAACCCCGCAATCCGCTGTGCGGCCCCACTTTCGGCTACCAGCTTGCCCAGCATGGCTCCAGTGACTATCACAATGACCAAGTCCCCCAAAAGTGCCCCCATCCCTTTTTGAATAGAGCTGGCCACTTGGTCTGCCGGTAGCCCCAATAAAAATCCAGCAGCAATAGCCGAAATTAAAAAAGAGAGGAAGGGATTCAGCTTAGCCCATACAATCAGCAAGACAAACAGGGCAATGGAGAGAAATACAAACAGTAAGGTCATGGGTTTTAATTAGCTCCTTGTCTTAGAAAGTTAGGGAAATCTTTGAAAATCCTTCTGCTCCCTATTCAAAATCTTGCCCCGATCTATTTTCAATTTTTTTTAAAAATGGGGAGCACAGTTGCCTCGCGGTAGCTCCCAATCGTAAACTCAGCATCAGAGAATTCCAGCCACTTTAGCCTTCTTTTTGCCCAAGGATATCCTTCAAGTACTCCTGGAATAGGGAGTCCTGGAGCTGCAAGTCCCCTGCTTACTACTCGCAGGTCAACTACTTGCTCCAACAAGAGACTATCTGCCGAGATTCGAAGTTCCAGTTCCTCTTGCCCTAGTCTCGGGTTTCCCAATACTTGAAAATAACTGTGAAGTTGATACACGATTTCCGTCCCGTCCACATCCTGAAAATTAGCGTCGTGATTGGCACCTTGCTGTTCGACAAATTGAATGCTGAGGTTTCCTCCTGCCGGAGTTGGTCCAAGTACTTGGAGTCCTCGAAATCCCCCATTGGCTAGGTCTTCAAAAGGGAAGGTACCAGAAGCAGGCGTCAGGAGGTGGGGAAGTCCAAAATAGCTGAGTTGCCGAAGTCTGTGCCAGACCCCTCCTTGGTAATTGAATGTGCCTAGACTAGAGGTATTGAGTAGCAGGTCATGACCTTGAAAGTCCAAAATTCCCTCTACCATCGTCAGGCTCCGGTAGATGCTAAGATCGGACTCGAGGCTTACTTTACCCGCAGGCTTATGGAGGATGAGTGAGCCAAGAAGCAAGGTTTTGGTTTGTAGAAATTGGTCTTCAGCTCCACTCAGCGTGAGCTGGGTAGGGGCGAGCTGGAAGCTACCTTGTCCTAGTTCTTGAAGATTCCCCTGGAGAACCAACTGGTCAGGAAGTAAAAGATCTGCATTGCCGTCCAACAACAGGTGCCTTACCTGAGTGGGCTTGGCAGAGGCGGGAAAGCTACTCGAAAGGAAGTTTTTGGTGCCTTGGTTACTCTTAAAAATCAAACTTCCTTCAAGGATAAAGTTGGCGGCTTCAATTTTTGGATCTTGCCCTTCCAAGAGGAGGGTAGCGTCCCGCTGCAGGTCAAAAAGTAAGGCAGGGTTAGCTCCCGTTCGATGGATTATTTGGGCATTGCATGCAGAGCGGAAAGTTGCTCCCGCCTCCACTGTAAAAGTTCCAAATGGACCTGCGCCATTGTTGTTAGTTTCGGTATTGAAGGACAGCGTGAAGCAAGGTAATGAGCTGATTGTAGCGTCATTTTTTTGGTACAGGCTGCCCGATCGAACGCGAAAGAAAAGTGCTTTGAAGGGCGCTTGCACCACGAGTTCCTGGCCTAGCCCCGGATCAAAAATCACCCCAAATCGGCTTTGGGTAGTTTGTGCACTCCAACTTGCCTTATCGACAATCACCCGGCTCTTTCCCTTGAAGGTTAGCGTGCTGTTTATCGAATTTCCAATCCAGTTTTGGCTATTCCAAGCTCCCCTTGGCGTACCAGGAACAGTACCCGTAAATCCAGCCAAGATTCCGTAAACATCCATGTTAAACCCATTCAAGTTTAATTTTTGCCCTGCACCAGATCCAGAAAAGAGAAATAGATTTTTGATAGCCTCAGGAGCTGTAAGCCGTAGCGTATGCAATCGGTCTACATAAATATCTGAATTTGCTCCCGGAAGTTGGATGGCGGCTTTCCAGTTACTTCCATCCCAAATTTCCCATGTTGAAGTTTGGTTAAAATCACCCGATGTTCGGGTTTTATATGCGCCAATTTCCTGCCCCATACCCGGAATTGGGAAGGTTAGAAGGAATACAACTGCAAGGAATATCCTGTATATTGTACGCTGAAAATAGAACCTAGAATGCGGAGGTTGATGAAGAAAAATACCCATTGGAAAAAAGTTTAAAAAGTAAATCAAGTTAAAAAATGATGGTGAAATATAAAATAGGATTCCTCCTAATTCTTTTGACCTTCGTAGGGCTAAGTCCCGCAAAAGCACAATTCTGGGAAGTAAGTTTGCTTACCGCAGATCCAGGAACGGAGCTGTACTCTTCGTTTGGACACAGCGCTATCCGCCTTCGAGAAATCGGGCCTGACGGTAGAGACCTGGTCTTCAACTTCGGTACTTTTGACTTTAATACGCCTAATTTTTATGGAAAGTTTGCTACTGGCAAGCTCAACTACATGCTCAGTGTGGCTACGTACGATCGTTTTATTGTGGAATACGATTACTACAAGCGGGGCCTTCGAGAGCAGGTATTGGATTTGAATCAGGAGCAGAAAGACTTTCTCCTGCAGCACTTGGATGCACAGTACTCCCCTGAAAGAAGGTTTTACAAGTATGATTTTTTCTACAACAACTGTGCTACCAAAATCCGTGATGCTTTTGATATCGCGATAGATGGGCAGTTGGTATGGGGCGATACCCTTGCTGAGGAGAAGACCTTTCGAAACTTGATTGACGAATTTGTACTGCCACTACCCTGGGCAGATTTTGGAATTGACCTGGCTCTGGGAGCGGTTATTGATCGTCCAGCAACGGAACTACAAAAACAGTTTTTGCCTACCTACATGGAGCAGGCATTTGCGAATGCGACCATCGTTGAAAATGGGGTGTCGCGTCCTTTAGTGAAACAAAGTCGAGTGATTTTGGAATACCCGAAAGAAGCTACCCAGCAAACACTTCTCAATCCAACTGTAATCTTCTGGCTTTTAGTAGTCCTATTTGCAGCATTGACCCTGTATGGATTCAAGAAAGGCAAGGTAATGAAAGGGCTTGATATTGCTTTTTTTGGCATCCTCGGCACCCTTGGTCTAGTGGTCGCCTTTCTTTGGTTTTTTACCGATCATTCTGCGACACTTTGGAATTGGAATATCCTCTGGGCATTTCCTGGGCACCTAGTGTTAGTTTGGGGGCTAGTCGTTCGTCCCAATGCTGCTTGGATTTCCTCCTATCTTCTTTTTGTGTTGGGAGCAACGGTAGTGGTTTTAGTGCTTTGGATGTTTGGTGTCCAATCTTTTTCTCCTGCCTTGGTACCCATTCTCTTGATTCTATTGCTACGTGCTAACTTTCTATTTTACAATCGTAAAAAAGAGGACTAAGTACGCTTGACTTATTTGGGAGAGAACTAAACCTTTTTACCCGAAAAGGGTGTTGGTACTACGTTATGGAATTCAAACTTACCTCAGATTATCAACCCACGGGAGATCAACCCAAAGCTATCAAGCAGTTGGTGGCAGGTCTTCAAGCTGGAGATGCAGCACAGGTGTTGCTCGGGGTGACGGGATCAGGTAAGACCTTTACCATTGCAAATGTCATTCAACAAACGCAAAGGCCCACCCTTGTCTTGAGTCACAACAAGACCTTGGCAGCGCAGTTGTATGGGGAGTTTAAGCAATTTTTCCCCGAGAATGCAGTCGAATATTTTATCTCTTATTATGACTACTACCAGCCTGAAGCCTTTATTCCCAGTTCAGGAACCTACATTGAAAAAGACCTCAGCATCAATGAGGAAATCGAAAAGCTTCGTTTGAGTGCTACTTCTGCTCTTCTTTCTGGGCGACGGGATGTGATCGTGGTGGCATCAGTATCCTGCATTTATGGTATTGGTAACCCGGAGGAATTCAGTAAAAATATCTTGCGTTTGCAGGAGGGGGACCGTATTCCACGGAATCAATTGCTCTTCAAATTGGTGGATATTTTGTATAGCCGCACTCAACAGGAATTGACACGTGGTACTTTTCGTGTGAAAGGAGATACTGTAGATGTGTTTGTGGCCTATGCAGATTTTGCCTATCGTATCATTTTTTGGGGCGATGAAATCGAATCCATCCAACGCATCGAGCCGGACACAGGCAAGAAGCTTTCGGATGAAAAAATCATCTCTATTTTCCCTGCCAACTTATTTGTCACCGGCAAGGATACCATCGATACGGCCATTCATGAAATCCAGGACGACTTGGTCGCCCAGCTTGCTTTTTTTGCGCGGGTGGGTAAATATCTAGAAGAAAAACGACTCCAAGAGCGTACTGAATTTGATTTGGAAATGATCCGTGAGTTGGGTTACTGCTCTGGGGTAGAAAATTACTCCCGCTATTTTGATCGGCGAAAGCCTGGCACAAGGCCATTCTGTTTATTGGATTATTTCCCCGAAGACTACCTGTTGGTCATTGACGAGAGTCACGTCACGCTGCCTCAAGTGCGGGCGATGTGGGGAGGTGATCGTTCCCGAAAAGTAAATTTAGTAGACTATGGCTTCCGTCTTCCTTCAGCCATGGACAATCGGCCGCTGAGATTTGAAGAGTTTGAGCAGCTCAGCAACCAAATCGTCTATGTTTCCGCTACTCCAGCAGACTACGAATTGACCTTGACAGAAGGGATTGTAGTGGAGCAGATTATTCGTCCTACGGGACTTTTAGATCCTACGATAGAGGTGAGGCCAAGTTTAAATCAGCTGGATGATTTACTGGAAGAGATTGATCAAACCATCAAGCAAGAAGCTCGGGTCTTGGTGACTACCTTGACAAAACGAATGGCAGAAGAGCTCCAAAAGTATTTGGAGCGTGCAGGCATCAAGTCGCGCTACATCCACTCGGAAGTCAAAACTTTGGATCGCGTGGAAATTCTCCGAGAGCTTCGACTTGGTATTTTCGATGTATTGGTAGGGGTCAATCTACTTCGGGAGGGGCTGGATTTACCAGAAGTGGCTTTGGTTGCTATTTTGGATGCCGACAAGGAGGGGTTTTTGAGAAATGAGCGCTCTCTAGTGCAGACCATTGGTCGGGCAGCTCGAAACTCAGAAGGGAGGGTCATCATGTATGCAGACCAGGTCACAAAGTCCATGGATGCTGCAATTGACGAAACGAAACGAAGACGGGCGCTTCAGATTGCCTATAATCTCGAGCGCGACATTACCCCGATGACCATCACCAAGTCTAGGGAAAGGATCATGGGTCAAACGAAGGTGGCAGATTCGAAGAAAAACCCAAAAATATATGCAGAGCCTATGCCAGGAGAGGCTTCTCTGGTAGCAGATCCGGTGGTGCAGTACCTCAGTACCGAAAAGTTGGAAAAGCTGATTCAACAAACGCAGAAGGGGATGGAAAAAGCAGCCAAAGAATTGAACTTCATGGAAGCTGCGCGGTTGAGAGATGAGTGGATGGCTCAAAAGAAACGATTGGAAGAACTGAACCGAGGAAAATAAACGACTCGAACGTACCATCATGACCCTTCAAGAAGTAAAAGAATTAGCAGGTAAGGGCGAAGGACTCCAAATTGAGTTCAAAAAAAAGGCGGCCTATCCCGAAAAAATTGTACGGGAGGTAATTGCTTTGGCCAATACTCAGGGAGGAACCTTGTTGATTGGGGTGGACGATGACGGGACAGTTAGCGGACAGCGATTCATTGAAGAGGAGATTTTTGTGATGGAGAAAGCCATCCGAACGCTAATTTTTCCTCCGTTGCAGGTGGAGGTAGCTACTGTAAAATTGTCCGAAAAAAAAGGAGTGGCAGTCTTTCAAATTCCCCATAGTCCGGACAGGCCCCATTATTTGTGGACAGAGGATAAGAAAGTTTCCTACATCCGTGTTCAAGATCGAACTGTTCAGGCTAGCCGAGAGGTATGGGAGCTGCTTCGAAAAAGTAGGGTTCCTCGTGATACTGTCTTTACCTATGGGAAAAAGGAAGAGGTGTTGATGAAATTTTTGGAGGAGAGAGGGCGCATCACACTTAAAGAGTTCTCCAAAGCAGCGGGCATTCCCTTTTACATGGCTTCAAAAACACTTGTTCGACTCGCTGCTGCTAATGTATTGCAATTGCATCCGCAGGAATCCGCGGATTTTTTTACGTTAAAGGACCAGGGAGTATGATGCCGGTACGTTGGGTAAATCCAAGATTTCCTTGGAGGCCCCCCGTATGGATTAGCAACACTCGTGAGCCCGGTTTGAAATACTTTTTCTGTAGCAAATCCCAAACGGCAAAAGCCATTTTTCCCGTGTAGATTGGGTCTAGCAGAATGCCAAATGATTCCCAAAACCAATGAATAAATTCAATCAATTCGGAGCTCCATTTGGCATAGCCCCCATGATGGTACTGCGTGAATAGGGCAATATTGCCTTTGGATTTAATGCGGTGTTTATGCAGTAAATGCTTCATTTCGGCATGGAAAGCCTCACCTTTCAAAGCTGAAATTCCGATCAATTCCTGCTGGGGGAGTAGGGAATTGGCCAATCCGGCGAAGGTGCCACCTGTGCCAATGGGAGTAGCCAAGTGGCTAAAATTCGATTGGTTGCTGCTCAAGATTTCAGTGGTGCCTTTGATGGCTAGGGCATTTGTGCCTCCCTCAGGGATTAGGTAAAATTCACCCCAGTCTTGGCGAAGTTGATTTAAAAATTCAGGATGTATTTTATTGCGGTAAAGTTCTCGAGAAATACTTTTTAGGAGCATTCCTACTTCCTTTGCATACCTCAGGGTTGGGTTTTGGCTGTCCAAAAGTTCTCCTCGAATGATTCCAATGGATTGGAGGCCTTCCAGTTTGGCTGCTGCGGCAGTAGCGTGAATATGGTTGGAATAGGCGCCTCCAAAAGTTAGGACTTGCTTGTGATTTTGCTTGAGGGCTTCGGCTAGGTTGTATTTTAGTTTGAAGAATTTATTCCCCGAAACAGTTGGATGAACTTGATCCAAGCGCATTACTCCCATTTCTACTTTCAGTTGATCGAGTAGCGGGTGCTGGAGTTGGGTATTTGGGATGTGTTGCCGGGGAAGCATTCAAAGTATTTTAACAAAGTTACAGGACATCCTTCTATTTTTGTGCCATGAGCGAATCCCACCTAGACGAAGACTTGGAAGAAGATGAGTTAGCCTTGTACGAGCACCATCGTATTTTGGTAGACAAAGGACAGTCTTCTGTTCGGATTGACAAGTTTTTAACTGAACGAATTGCGAATGCTACCCGAAATAAGGTACAGCAGACCATTGATTCGGGAGGAGTTCAGGTCAATGGGCATTCGGTAAAGTCCAATTACAAAATCAAAGGCCTAGATGACATTCGGGTGCTGTTAGAGAAGCCTCCGCGTGATACTGAGGTGATTTCTGAAAATATTCCATTAGACATTGTCTTTGAGGATACGGATCTATTGGTAGTCAATAAGCCTCCAGGAATGGTCGTTCACCCAGCTCATGGCAATTGGTCTGGAACTCTAGTAAATGGGCTGGTGTATCATTTTCAGCACCTGCCTGAAATGAAAGGCAATGTAGGGAGGCCCGGTCTAGTTCACCGGATTGACAAAGATACCTCTGGCTTGTTGGTAATTGCCAAAACAGAGGAGACCATGGCGCCATTGGCAGCTCAATTTTTTTACCACACCATTCAGCGAACTTATTTGGCCTTGGTTTGGGGTGAACCAGAGGCGGATGAGGGAACCATTGTAGGGCATGTGGGTCGTAGTGCCAAAGATCGGAAAGTAATGGATGTATTTCCAGATGGGAGTCAAGGTAAACATGCAATTACGCATTGGAAAGTTTTGAAGCGTCTTCGCTACGTGTCTTTGGTTCAGTGTACTTTAGAGACTGGAAGAACTCATCAAATCCGGGCACATTTTAAATTTTTAGGCCATCCATTATTCAATGACGCCATGTATGGGGGTGATAAAATTCGGAAAGGCACTCAATTTGCCAAATACAAGAGCTTTATCAACAATTGCTTTGAGGCCATGCCTAGGCAGGCATTGCATGCGATGAGCTTGGGATTTATGCACCCCATTTCTAAGAAAAACCTTTATTTTGAAGCTCCTCTGCCAGCAGATTTTTCAACGGTTTTACAGAAATGGGAGCAATATGTTCAGCTAGACTGAGTGTTTTTTGAAAGGAAAAATTCCGTTGTGGTTGTCCGTAATTCTGCCAGCAGCTTTAAATGGAAATTGAGTCAAGCGGATAATCTTCCGCAGACGACAGACCACGCTTCAAAGCTCATTGAAATGAACCTCAAATTTTATTTTCTTTGGTCATTGGTAAGAAAGTGGATAATCTTAATCAAGTATTAAAAAACATTGTTTTTTAATACATAGGCCGTTTTTTATGTCAATTTCTCAATTTTAATGGATCAAAGGCCTTCAAAATTTACAAGTTGATATAATTCAATCGATTTCTTTAAAAATAATGTAAAATTTTAGAATATTTGTTGAAATATGTGTAATAAACTAAGCTCATTTTGTACATTTGTCTTGTTGCAGTTTTTTACAGCAATAGATTTGTAAGGCAAAAAATAATTGACAAAACAAGCAGTCAATTGAGGAAAAGAAAACAAAAACAATTTTTTTGAGTTTGATACTTTGAAGGTTCAACTCCTTCTCTTACAACAGGTTATTTTGGGTTTATTGTTAATTGACTAAAACCATGAAATTTTTTTCATGGTTTTTTTATTTGCCTTAATCGAATGGACTGAACTGTTATTTTTTGAATCTTCTAGCTTTACCTAAATTTCCAAAAGGACAATTTTTTCATTTTTAAACCCCCATTTGAATATCAAAATGGCAACTAAAATATAATAAAAATAAAAAAACAATAAAAAAATAAACAAAACATTAAAAAAATTTTAATTAAACAACCTTTTTAATACATTTGCTCTTGTTGGTATTACGGCTAACAAAAAAAGCGGGAATAGGCGCTTAGTCCACCTTGTAGGGTGTTGAAATTGGCAGACAAGCCCTCCTGTCTCGGGGGTGGGGATGCCGGTCATTAGATCGGAACGGGATAAAGCGTGTTTCAAAAGTTCATGCCTAACTGCCGCGTGAAGGTTCGAATCCTTCCCCTACAGCAATAAAAAAGCAGCCATCTGGCTGCTTTTTTGGTATATGTGTTTCTTTGGGATTTACCAGATTTACCTTTCAATATATCAAAGTAGATTTCTAAGTAAAAAAGCAAGCTTCTGGAGTAGCCCCTTTTTTTGAACCATTTCTTGGGGAGAATTAGCTATT
>SXYU01000039.1 GCA_005788235.1 Cytophagales bacterium | reverse complement strand
GTAATTTCTTCCCATCCTTTCTTCATACCAAAAATATAGGTGAATAGGATGGTCTCAAGTAACGCAAAAATCACCAGGCTGACCGTACCTCCCCAATAATCATATTCGTCAAAGTACCCATACTGGTAGAAGAGAACAGTTGGCAGACCCATAGCCAAGGAAACCAATCCAAAGGAAACAGCTCCTTTCACCTTGCCCCAACCAAATTCATCCTGCATAAAGCCCATCCACGGTGTACCCATGGCAAGGGAAGAGGTGATGCCGGCAAAGAACAACAGGCCAAACCAACAGACACCTGCAAAGGCACTGATTAGCGGTCCCCATTGCTGAAATAGGTAGGGCATTGTCTGAAAGGCCATGCCAAATCCCGCGTTTTCCAGTACCCAATCCAATCCCAAAAATCCAGCTGCGATAGGGATTACAATTGCACTTCCTAGGATTACTTCTACAAATTCGTTGGTAAATCCTGCAGTCACAGAGTTGAGCGCAATGTCTTCGTTTTCCTTGAGGTAGGAGGCATAACACTGAATGGAACCCATCCCGACAGACAAGGTAAAGAAGATTTGGCCTGCTGCAGCCAGCCAAACTTTAGGGTCTGCTAGCGAGCTGTATTGAGGAGTCCACAAGAAGTTAATTCCATCCCAAGCATTTGCATTTGGGAATTCTTCTGAGGCAAAGGAACTGCCCATGGTCCAGCCACGTATGGCTAGGATGATGCCGAATAAAATCAACAATGGCATTCCAATTTTGGCAACTTTTTCGATACCTCCCAATCCTGTAGAAAGGATCCATACATTGACGCCCAAGACCAAAATGTAAGCAATTACAGGAAATAGAGGGATTCCAAAGTCCGAACCTGAAAGCTGTACATATTGATCAAAAAATAAACTAACCGCTTCCTTACTCATTCCAGTAAAGGTTCCGATGACACTGTGTACCACGTACACAAAGGTCCAGGATTCAATGTAGGTGTAGTAGGCAACTACTGCGATGTTGGTGAAAATACCAAACACCCCAATGTATTTCCAGTACCATTTCTTACTCATGGAGTCTAAAATGTAGGGGGTACTGTGATTGCCCAATTTCCCGCCAAATCTACCCATACTCCATTCCGTAAATAGCAACGGAATCCCCATCAAAAGGAAACAGATGATGTAAGGGAGAATGAAAGCACCACCACCATTTTGTACTGCCTGAACGGGGAATCTAAGGAAGTTACCAAGCCCGACAGCATTTCCTGCCATGGCTAGAATAAGCCCAACACGCGAGCCCCATGCCTCTTTTTTCATAAATAATGTACGTTTGTGATCGAAAATCTAATTTTTTAGATTTCCCATCTTGATTTTGTCTTCAACAAAAAGGTAATTTTCGAGATCCTTGTGCGAAGAATGCCTCAATCATCGCATTTCGTTTGTAGTTCAAGGATACTACTTTTTTTTCAGAACAAACAACTTAAATTCCAGCTACAGCCCTAAAAAACGGTAGCTTCCAAGAATTAATTTTTGAATCAATAGGAATCTTTTCTTTTTGTAACTCATTGGTATTGTTTGATTTAATAGGTAGGATTCGGATTACTGGCCTCGAATTTAACCCTTGAAAACAAGGCCTAGAAATACCTAAGGAATTACTTTTTTTCAAAGGATGGATTCGAGGATTACTGTAAATCCACAATTTTAATGGCATCTAACCCTTGATTGAATTTCACTTTTTTCCAAGGTGTAGCTGGAAAAAGGATAGCCGTCAGCACCAATTCACCCTCGTTTACAAAGAGTTCCACAGAAGAAGCATCTAGGAAAATTCGAATCGACTCCGCTTCCCAGGACATGGGGGCAGAAAGAGCAGCGGCGAAATCTCGGTTGAAATCAGTTTTCCCTGATTTTCGTCGGTCAAGGGTTACCAAACCCATTTCTTTAGAAATAACTAATTCCTCACCGAGTTCATTGGACAGGGTTAAAGAAAATTGGGTATCGTTGCTCACTTCTGCAAGAATTTCAACCGAGGTAGATGGAAGAAGTGATTCATTATTTGAAATCGTGTAGCTTGTTTTTCTGAGTTGTACCAACTCCCTAGCTGGAGTAGATTTTAGGAGAAGGGTACCGTCTACCTCAAATAGACTAACTTCCCGCGGCAAGGTGAGTGCAGACCTCCACTTTGAGGTGGGCACCACCTGCGCATAGTCCCAGTTGCTCATCCATCCAATCCACAGGTTTCTATCCTGCTCTGAAGGAAGGTTGGACCAAGTGACCCCCGCATAATTGTCAGGTCCATAATCCAACCAACGAATCATTGTATCGTCGGGAGTAAACACACCTTGTTTGAAATCTCCGATAAAGTATTGGGTAGCAGAGCCTTTTTGAGGTCCTCCAGGATTTATACTTACAAGAAGCACCCACTTTTCACTACCATCTGGGGCTTTCATTGGAATCAAATCAGGGCATTCCCAGACCCCACCATGAGCACCAATCCCCTTTCCAAACTCTCCCAAAAGGGACCAGTTTTTCAGGTTGGAAGACTCATAAAATTGGACTTTATCCTTGACGGCAAGGGTCATCAGCCAACTCTTTTTCCCATCTTTTTTGGTAATCTGGGTTACTTTTGGGTCTCTAAAATCCCGTATTCCTGGATTTAGGATTACGGGATTAGCAGCGTATTTGCTCCACGTTTTGCCTTTGTCCACCGAATAGGCTAATCCCTGCGTTTGGAAATTAAGAGCGCCTGCTTTTTCTTGAAGAGGATTATGGTAGGTAAAAATCGCCACAAGGGGAGGATTTTCCTTGGTTCCTAGTTCGGAGCTATTTTCTACGTCATAAACTGCACTCCCTGAAAAAATATAGCCCAAACTATCGGGAAACAAGGCAATGGGCAACTCTTCCCAGTTGAGCAAATCCTTGGATACTGCATGCCCCCAATGCATGGGGCCCCAAACCGTACTATCTGGATAATGCTGGAAAAACAGATGATATTCCCCATCGATGTAGATCAATCCGTTGGGATCGTTCATCCATCCTATGTCAGGAGTAAAGTGGTAACCTGGCCGAAATTGCTCCAAGGTATTTGGCATAAACTTAATTTCTTGTTGGGTACAGGATAAAATGCAGAGACTCACCATACAGAAAAAAAACAGGGATCTAGTTTTCATTTGCGTATTAATTTGAGGATAAAATTATCCTTTCCAGTTGATTTTAGTCTGTTTTGTTCAAGTAATTAATCGTATTTGATGGAACTCCTTCTACCTTGCTTTTTTTAAAAATTTAGGCAGTCAGGTATTTCGGAGTCCGCATAGCAAGTTTCTTTCGATGCTTTTGAGACTGAATTGCCTCTGATTTTTTTTAATCTGGGAAGCTTGGTAGCTTTGGGCTATACTTAATCTTTTTTTAAATGAAAGGAATCATTTTAGCGGGAGGATCAGGAACCCGACTTTATCCCTTGACTATTGCAGTCAGTAAGCAACTTATGCCGGTATACGATAAGCCGATGATTTATTACCCTTTGTCGGTCTTGATGATGGCAGGAATACAGGAGATTTTAATCATTACCACTCCTGAAGATTCGGCAGCATTTCAAAGGTTGTTGGGCGATGGTTCGCATGTGGGTTGTCATATTACTTATGCCGTGCAACCTAGCCCAGATGGGTTAGCACAGGCCTTTATCATTGGGGAAGAGTTTATAGGAAAGGATAAAGTGGCCTTGGTGTTAGGGGATAATATCTTTTATGGTTCCGGCTTGCACAAGACTTTGCAGGCAAATACAGATCCCGATGGAGGGGTGGTCTTTGCTTACCACGTTACTGATCCAGAGCGTTATGGGGTGGTAGAGTTTGATGCCAATCAAAAAGCCATCTCTATCGAAGAAAAGCCCGCACAGCCTAAATCAAATTATGCGGTTCCTGGCTTGTATTTCTACGACAACGAAGTGGTAGAAATAGCAAAAAACATCAAACCAAGTGTCCGCGGAGAACTAGAAATCACCGATGTCAATAACGAATACCTTAAAAGAGGGAAGCTTCAAGTAGCTATCCTCAACAGAGGCACTGCTTGGTTGGACACTGGCACCCACCAATCCTTATTGCAAGCCGCTCAGTTTGTAGAAGTGATTGAAGAACGCCAAGGACTGAAAATCGGCTGTATCGAGGAGATTGCCTATCGTAATGGATTTATTGGCAAGGAAAGATTGCTAGAAGCTGCAGCCAAATTAGGGAAAAGCGGGTACGGGGCTTACCTAAGACGCTTAGTCAATTAAACTTAAAAAAACCTCCAGAAGGAGGTTTTTTTATGAATATCAAATGATTTTCCGAAGTTTAAACCATATAAATATGGCCAAGGAAATTCCAAACATTGCTCCCCAAGAGAGGTAATAACCATATTCCCAGTTCAGTTCAGGCATAAACTTAAAGTTCATCCCGTAAACTCCCACAAGAAAGGTAAGGGGTAGAAAAAATGCCGAAAAAACAGTCAAAAGCTTCATTACTTCATTGGTCTTCTGGGAGTTACTTGATAAATAAATATTCAGCAAGGAGTTGGCTTCATCCAAAAAATCTTCAAACTGAAGAATTAGACTGGATACACTTTCCTTTAAGTCCTGAAGATGCGCTTCGTTGCTCTGATGAACGGTAAGGTGGAGCAGCAAGTTTTGTGTTAAGTGAAGTACCTTTTTGCAGGCACGAGCTTTTGCCTTCGCAAAGTAGAGCTGTTCTACAGAGAATCTTTTTTTACGGCCGAGGAAAACATCACTTTCGAAATGATTCATTTCTTCTGACAACCAATTTGCAGGTGCTTCATAGGTTTCAAGCATTTTTTCTAAAATTTTTAAGATAAGGGATTCTGGGCTTTCAAAATGCCCAGAAATTTCATCCAAGAATTGAAACGGCTTTTGATGCACTGTAATTAGAATTTCATCTGTGAAAAAGAATCCAATCTTATTACTTAGCTCAGGTATGGTAGTAAGTTTTCCATTTGGTTTGGCACTAAATGCGCGTAGAATTAGGAAGTTGAATTCACCCACTTTTTCCAGTTTTGGCAAGTGACCCACTTGTACTAAATCCTGAAGAAGGTGTGGACTCAAACCATAGGGCTTAATGATTTCTGTCAGCTCGACTAGTTTGGGGCTTTCCAAATCTATCCAATGAAAATTCGAAAAATCAATTCGGGTTTCTTTCATGACCTTTTTGTTTATTCTGGCTCACAAATTCAATTATCGTGTCACCAAGGAAAGACTTTTTCTTAAAATCTCTCCCATGGAGTTGCATTTAATAAAATCTTTGGTTTGATAATGCTTTGCAAGTTCATTTTTCAATTGTTCCACATGGGATTTAGGTGCGATACGGTCATTTTCCATGGTTTGAAGAATTTCTTCCAATTCGGCATGGGAGGATTTTACTCGTGTAGCAATGAGCGCACGTTCTTCATGCTGGTATTGACGCATGGACTCGGGTGTGATCACATCCATTCCCAATTGAATTAAGGCATTATTTTCTTTAAAATACTGAGGTAGGTAAATGGATTTTTTTGCTTCGTAGCATTGTTGATCAAAGTCAATGGCACGAATGCGGTAATGTGTTTCTTCAAAATCTGGAGTGACATCAATGACAAAATTGGAGGAGTGCATGTCTCCAAGTAGGCGAACGAAGCAACGTTCATTGAATTTTACAAATTCCTTCGCCAATCGGATGGGATTGAGGTTGGGGTCAGCCATGTGAAGTCGCATAAATTTATCCCCAGGGATTCCTGCTATGTGCTCCTCAATAAGTGTGTTACGATGCACGAGGTAACTGATTCTATTTGGAGAAAGTAGATCTTCCAATTCCAAACCATACACCCGTGAGGCGTCCGCATTTTTGATGTAGAAGTAATCAAAGTTGTCGTTGATTCGATTGACCATGCGCACCCGAAAAGGCTGTGTATTTCCATAAACACAAAGATCAATTCGGTCAATGTAGAGGTGTTCCATCACTGAAAGATCTCCACCTGCTTTAAGCAAAGCATAAATTTTCTTTACATTCTGGTGGATTTCTTCCCGATCACCTTGGTCATAAAAGACAGTTTCCCAGTAGGTATCTTGTTCTTTTGAATCGTAAAGTGCAATGGAATTGGTATATCTTAGCAGCTCATGGTAGTGAATGGGGATATTCACTTCTCTGCCGTACTGCATGAGGTAGCGTCTTAGACCAGCTCCAATAGGATAGATTATCTTTTTTTTGCTGATCAGAGCCATATCAAAATTTGGTTTGTTGGCTCTTGTTTAAATTTCGGTCAAAAATAAAGGGGCCAAATGGCAACACTGCAGCGACTAGTGCAAAAAAAGTGCGCGAAAAATTCCATTTTAAACTGATGGCAGTTGGAATTACCACATAAATGTAAACCACAAATAAAGCTCCATGCACCCAGCCCAAATACTTCACGGCAAGTGGCATGTCAAATCCATATTTCAAGGGCATGGCTATTCCAAGAAGTAGAAGGAAGGAAAGGCCTTCAGCCAAACTAATCCACTTAAAACGTTTTGCCCAGTTTAGTTGTAAGTTGTTCATTAGGTACCTTTGCTAAGGTTGAAAAGGAGCTGAAGTGCTCCCCAAAGTTGTCTTTTTAATCCCTTATCCTCGGAAATGGAAGTGAGTGCATCTGCAAACAGGTATTCGGTATCTTCTTCTGTATGGATTTCATAGGAATTGATGGGAAGTTGGTTGATCGGGTGTTTGATTCGTCCAAATTTGAGCACTACATGGGCATTTAATGCTTTAAATTCCTCTAGGCTTCGATTTTCTAAGTTTTCTGCAGCGAGCAAACCGACCTCCGACATGGAATGTCCGCACGCATTGAGCATTTTGACGAGCATATCCATCACCTCTGCGTTGAGGTTAGCCTCCTCATGAATCACCAATATGCCCTTTGAAAAATTACCTTTTATCGGGATTAATTCTTCAGCTGCTTCCAATTTGATTTCTTGATCCGTAGGTGTAATCGTATCAGTAGCGACATTTACACTGGAAGAAATAGAGGTATTCAGTACTTCAGCTAGTGCAGCTTCACTTCCAACAGAAATCTGTAGCGATGCTGCTATATTTTTTTGATCTGCCTCAAGTAGAAAAATAGGTTCTTCTAAAAATGCGCTGAGGAATTCAAGGCTATCATTTTCCATGTTTAAAGTTGGTAAAAATTTACCCATTGGCAAAAACTTGATTTAGGAAGCGCTTTTCAAATGATTGTTACCTTTTGGCATTCAATTCATTTTTTAATTGGTGTTTCATCACAGCTGACATCTCCAACTACGTACTACAAGCCATCTAGAAAAAACTGTAGCAGTGCGGGATTTTCAAAACTTTGGGCATTGTGGGAGGGAGAGATGTACATCACTTTCCCTTTGCCCTCAGGGCGAATCCAAGCGACATAAGTTTTGCCACTTTTTAGTTCTTGATTGGCGCGCTGACCACGGATTTGAGCATTTTCAAAATAAAGCAGTGGTGTAAAATTCAAATTTGCATAGGCATTCTTGTAAAAATAAGGTTCGTCAACATGCGAAAAACCTTCTTTTGGAAATGCAGCAACCATAGGATGGCTGGGATTCTCTAATTTTACTTGCACCTGCTGCTGGGGAGGGTGGTAATCAAAGCTGGCGCCTACCAAGGCACTTATTTTAGCCGAGTTATTTAAGGTAGTGATTCCGCCATGAAGCAGTAAGAGTCCACCGCCCTGCACCACAAATTCAATCAGATTACTTTCGAGCGCTTGTGCCTTTGCCATGACTACTGCTGAGTCTAGTGTTGATTCTGCTCGCAGCTGATCCCAAAAGAGATGGCGATGGTCGGGTTTGGAGCAGGTGTTGTTCAAGACAATGGCATCGTAATTTGAAAGGGATTCCTTTTCAAATTGGTGGATGTCTTTGCTTGCTGTTACCTCAAACTGCTTGGACTTTGAACCCAGGATTTTGAATACTTCTTCGGTATGGGGGATGACCCAATGTTCAAAACCTGTATGTAGTGAAAAAAGGAGAATTTTTTTTGCTGAAGTACTTGGAAACCGGATCTGGGATGGTGCTAGTGCTTCTATTTTTTGTTTCCACGCTTGGGTTAAAGGAACAATTGTCAAATCTTGACCATAAGTCAAATTAGAAAGAAGAAGAAGAATTGACAGACCGAATAGTAGTTTTTTACACATAGTTTTAATACTCTTGGTTGACTTATTGATCCAATATACCCTATATTGAAACTCAAAGCCTAATAACCAGAATTTCTTATGTGTTTCAAAAAGAACTTTATTCTTTTATTCTTTTCCCTTGTTATTATTTTTCAGGCATACTCCCAACAAGTAACCCTTCAAGAATCTGCCAAAGGAATGGATTTTCTTTTGGATGGGAAGCTTGTCCTTAGCTACCAAATGACTAAAGAGCCCGTTCCTTCGGGAATCAAGGAAGCTTACAGTAAATCTGGATTTATTCATCCGATCCAATCCCCAAGTGGGCAAATTTTAAGTAGAATACAGCCAGAAGATCATTACCATCATTATGGTATTTGGGGGCCTTATGCTCGGGCAACAATTGGAGGGAAAGAGGTCGATTTTTGGAATCTTGGAGATGAAAAGGGACGCGTAGATTTCTCCCATCTGCTCTCCAAAAAGCAGGCTGGAGGCGCTGCTGAATTGACTGTTAGACAGCATCATTTCGACCTCAAAGCAGCCCAAAAATCACAACTAGCCATGGAAGAAGATCTCCGAATCAAGGTAAAGCCTGCCGATAAGGGGCGCTACTTAGTTGATTATACCAGCACCTTGCAAACTTCCATTCCAGGAGGGATTCTACTGGATGATTACCGCTATGGAGGCGGTATTGGATTCCGTGCCACTGAGCTTTGGGGAGATGCCAACAGTACCATTCTTACTTCCGAGGGCAAAGATCGAGCTAATGCCGATGGTTCCAACGCGCGTTGGATTTTGGTAACAGGGCAATCGGATCATTCCTCCGGAAAAAGTGGACTTCTATTTATGAGTCACAATACGAATCAAGCACATCCCGAACCACTTCGCGTTTGGCCTCCAGGACAATACGAGGGAAAGGGAAACGTGTTTATTGAATTTTGCCCCATTCGCCATACTTCCTGGGAGATCCAGCCAGGAAAGCGCTACAGTTTGACCTATCGAATGCTTGTATTTGACGGTGAATTGACTGTTCAAGAAGCTGAAAATTATTGGAAGTCCTTCGTGAAATAAACCCCCAATTCTCATGGAAAGAAGAGATTTTATGAAAAAAACAGCCCTAGCGACAGCAGCGATTGGGATACCAACCCTTGTTCCTGCTTCAGTACTAGGTAAAAATGCACCGAGCAACAAAATTCAAATTGCTCAAATTGGATGTGGAAGAATAGCACGAGATCATGATTTGCCAGGCGTTTGGAAACACGATGTGGCGCGCCTAGTGGCAGTATCCGATCTAGATAGCAAGCGGATGGCTGAAGGAAAGCAATTCATTGAGGATCATTACACCCAAAAAATGGGAAGCCCTTATCTGGATGTAAAGCAAGTAAGAGACTACCGAGACTTGTTTAAAAGCAAGGAGATCGATGCGGTAATTATTTCTACCCCAGACCACTGGCATGCACAGCCTGCCATGGAGGCAGCTCTTGCAGGAAAGCACGTGTATCTCCAGAAACCAACTTCTTTGACTATCCATGAAGGAAGGCAATTGGTGGAAGTGATCCAACGAACCAGTGTGGTACTGCAACTTGGAACCCAACAGCGGTCTAGTGAGCAGTTTCGCTTGGCAGCGGAGTTGGTGAGAAATGGGAGGATAGGAAAGCTGCATACCGTTCGAATAGGTTTGCCTGGTGATCCTTCCGGCCCTGAAGCACCTGTGATGCCGGTGCCTGCCAATTTGAATTTTGACATGTGGCTCGGCTCCACTCCAGAAGTTTCCTACACCGAAATCGGCGTACACCCCCAAAACGACTACGGTAGACCTGGTTGGCTGCGCCACGAAAATTACGGTGCGGGAATGATTACCGGATGGGGGCAGCACCACTTTGACTCTGCTGCTTGGGGTATGAATACCGAATTGACAGGTCCTCGCTACATTGAGGCTGTGGCTGAGTTTCCAAGGTCTGGATTATGGAATGTCCATGGAGACTTTATGGTGAAGGCCACCTACGACAATGGCGTGGTGATGCTGACTTCAGGTAGCTACCCCAACGGCATTCGCTACGAAGGAACGGAGGGATGGATTTGGGTTTCAAGAGGCAGCTATGTGGCTTCGACTTCAGACCCAGTGGCGCAAGGGAATAATGCGAAAGCTTTGGATGCTTCTGATCCCAAACTTTTACAAACCGTTTTTGGAGAGAATGAACTTCGTTTTACGCGTAGTTCTTCCCATCATGGCAACTGGCTGGATGCCATCCAGGGAAAAGCTGAATTGCTATCTCCAGTAGAAATTGGACATCGATCCTGTTCAGTTTGCCTGATTAGCCACATTGCAATGAAGATGGGCCGAAAGCTGGAATGGAATTCTGCTACAGAAGAGTTTGTCAACGATCAAGAAGCAAATACCCATTTGAAACGAAGCCAGCGAAGACCATGGGGTACAGACCTGGTTTTAGCCAATCGTTAATTGATTAATATGATTATCTGCAAGCATACCAATGGTCAAAAGGAGAATTAATCATTGCGGATAATCCGACAGCTGACCGACCACAGTTCCCAGCACTTTGTCTTTCAATTCAAACCTTTGTTTTCTTTGTTTATTGGAAAAAAGGTGGATAACCCAATTGAATAATACAACCAACTTATGGCGGTAAAATACCTGTATATTCTAGTTTTTATTGCCCTTCTAGGTTCGTCCTGCAGTACCAAACCGTTGACAAAAATGACGATCAGACCGGAAGAAAAAATAAAGCTCATGACCTTGGATCCGGGCCATTTTCATGCTGGCTTGGTCCACAAATCCATGTACCCAGAAGTGGATTCTACGGTACATGTATTTGCACCAGACGGCGCTGAACTGAAGGATCATCTGGCGCGCATTCAATCCTATAACAACCGAGCGGAGTCTCCTACTGCCTGGAAAATCAAGGAGTTTACCGGAGCCGATTATTTGGAGCAAATGTTGGTTCAAATGCCAGGAAATGTGATGGTAGTCGCTGGAAAGAACGATCAAAAAATAGATTACATTCTTGAGGCTATTCGTAATGGAATCCATGTGTATGCCGATAAGCCTCTGGTGATTGATGTAAAGGGCTATCAAAAGCTAAAACAAGTGTATCGGATGGCTGAGCAGAATGAATTGCTCCTACTCGACATGATGACCGAGCGATTTGAAATCACGACACTGCTTCAGCGGGAGTTATCGATGATCCCTGAGGTCTTTGGGGAATTAGAAAATGGCACTGCAGCAGATCCAGCGATCACCAAGGAGTCGGTGCACCATTTTTACAAATCTGTTTCGGGTATTCCCTTGGTGCGGCCCGACTGGTTTTTTGATGTTGAAAAAGAAGGAACCGGTATCGTCGATGTGACTACGCACCTCGTAGACCTGATCCAATGGGAAGCTTTCCCAAATGAGGTACTGGATACCACCGACATTGAGGTTTACGATTCCAAAATTTGGCCTACAGCATTGGGATTGAGTCAATTTGCACAAGCAACCCAAAAATCAACTTTTTCAAAACCCTTAACCAAATACCTAAACGGGGACAAGCTGGAGGTCTTTAGCAACGGAGAATTCCAGTACACACTAAAAGGCAAGCATGCCAAGGTTCGCGTAGTGTGGGATTTTCAAGCCCCAGAGGGTACTGGTGATACCCACTTCAGTTTGATGCGTGGCACTAAGGCCAACTTGATTATTCGGCAAGGCCAAGAGGAAGGCTATCGACCTGTGCTTTATGTGAACTTACTTCAGGGGGATTCAAAGGAATTGACTAAGGCTGTTCGGAACAGGCTACAAGCAAGCTATCCGGGGATAGATCTGGAAGCGCTGCCTTCTGGGGAATACAAAATCCTTGTTCCCACTCAGTACCACAACGGGCACGAGGCACATTTTGCACAGGTGACTACCAAATACTTGGACTACCTGCGGTCGGGCAATTTGCCAGCTTGGGAAATACCCAATACGCTGACCAAGTATTTTACGACGACAAAGGCCTTGGAACTGGCAAGAAAGTAAAGTAATCCAAACTTTCGATCTCCCATTGAGTTAGCATAGCAACTTCTTACATTATGTCTAGCTCTACTTCTCCATCACCCGCTTCAAAAAAAATCACTGTAGCCCTAGCAGGTGCCGGTGGGTACATTGGGAGCTGGTTTATTGAGCAGTACAAAGAGGCCTACCACTTGATCGGACTGAGCAGAGGCAAAGTTAAGTCCAATCCCTATCCTGAAGTGGAATGGAGACAGGTGGAATTGTATTCGATTACATCCACTGCTGAAGCTCTCCGAGGCGTAGATGTTGCTATTTACCTCGTTCATTCGATGTCTGCCTCCACCCGATTAAATCAAGGGAGCTTTGAAGATACGGACCTCATTCTGGCAGACAACTTTAGTCGTGCAGCCGAGATTGCGGGAATTAAGCAAATCGTTTACCTGGGGGGATTGATTCCCGATGAATCCGAAGAACATCTTTCGCGGCACCTAAAGAGTAGGCTAGAGGTAGAACAAACCCTTGGTTCACGGACTGCAAAATTGACTGCCATCCGTGCGTCTATCATCGTGGGTCCAGGAGGCTCTAGTTTTGACATGATCAAAAATCTAGTTCAAAAACTACCGATTTTGATTTGTCCAAAGTGGACCAACTCACTAACTCAGCCTATTGCACTGCGAGATACCTTGGATATTTTAAATAGCTGCATTGGCAATACTCGGGTGTACAATCAGGTCATTGAAATTGGAAGTCCAGAGGTAATGAGCTATCGGGATATGCTTGCTCGGACGGCCAAGGTGATGGGGAAAAAGCGGATTATTTTTTCTGTTCCAGTGTTTTCCTTAGGATTTTCAAAATTTTGGGTAGGGTATTTTGGAAACACACCTCCACAGCTCGTATCCCCTTTAGTAGAAAGCTTGAAACATGAAATGGTTGTTAATCCAGCTCATGCATACAAAGAAAAAGAGATAGATTACCTCGGCTATGAAGCGTCCGTGGACGTTGCTCTATCAACTAAGGGAAGACCCAACTTGCCAAAATTTAAATACAACAAGGGTTTAAAGAATACGGTTCGTTCCTTACAGCGCATGACCAATTTAGGAAGGCACAGTGCGCTATGGGTAGCAGAACGCTATGCACTTTGGTTGCCTTTTTTCTTTCGATACATCATTAGAGGTAAATTACGAGGTCCGGAGGTACTTGGTTTTCATTTGCTTTGGGGCAATAAACCGATGCTAGAGCTTACCCACGTGCCAGATCGAAGCGATAGCCAAAGGCAATTGTTTTACATATCAGGAGGCTGGCTGGTGAAACGGTATGACTACGGTTGGCTTGAGTTTCGAGAGGTTTTGGATAGCAAGTACATCATTTCTGCCATTCACGAGTTTGCTCCACGACTTCCGTGTTTTATCTACATCAATACCCAAGCACGTCTACATCTTTGGGTAATGAGTCGCTTTCAAAAGTATCTTGAAAAAAAAGCCGATATTTGATTTATTGATCACCAAATAGTAATCGAATTTAATTTTTACGACCATGAAAATGTTATCTTTTAAAAATGGAGATCAGTTGCCGATTCTTGGACTAGGTACCTGGAAAAGTAAGCCAGGAGAAGTTCGAAAAGCAGTTTATTGGGCGATTCAAGCAGGATATAGGCACCTAGATTGTGCTGCTATCTACCAGAATGAACGCGAAGTAGGGCAAGGGATAGCAGATGTACTTGCAGAAGGAATGGTAAAACGCTCCGATCTTTTTGTTACTTCAAAGCTCTGGAACAATGCCCATCGGTTTGAAGATGTGCGGCCTGCTTTAGAGAAAACCTTAGACGATTTGAGGCTTGATTACTTGGACTTGTATTTGGTTCATTGGCCCATTGCCTACAAATCAGGAGTAGGATTTGCTACCCAACGCGAAGAGTACTACACTTACCAAGATGTGCCATTGAGTCAAACCTGGGAAGCAATGCAGGATCAAAATAAAAATGGGCTAGCGAAGCACATTGGTGTTTCCAACTTCAACCATGCCAAGCTTAAAGAACTATTTGCCTTGCCGGGTCAGCGCCCAGAGATGAATCAAATCGAGCTTCATCCTTACCTACCTCAGGAGAAATTAGTCTCTTTTTGTAAGGAAAATGGGCTTTTAGTAACCGCTTATTCTCCTTTGGGGTCGCCAGACTCTCGTGCAGAAAAGCATCAACAGGACCCCAAATTACTGGAAGATACGCTGGTACGAGCCATAGCGGGAAAGCATCAGGTGAGTGTCGGTCAGTTGCTGATTGCTTGGTCTATTGCAAGAGAAATTGCTGTAATTCCCAAATCAATAAATCAGGCTCGAATCGTCGAAAACTTTTCTGCCTCGGAATTGATCTTGAATGCGAGGGACTTGGCTTCACTCGCGGCAATTGGAACGAATCATCGATTTGTAGATGGTACTTTTTTTACTGGACCCCAAAGCCCTTATCAGTTAACTGACCTTTGGGATAGTTGAGTAAATGGAAATTTGAGATCTAAGCATAAATCAGTGCTTGAATTTTTTTTAATCCTCCAATTCCAAACTTTCGAGTATTGCTGCAAGCTGATCAAAATCACGAAGACCTGGCTTGATTTCATCGCCACTATCCAATGCAAACCCATACAGTCCGGGCAATTCACTAAGTGAACTGGCATTGGTGGGAGAGATGCCCGCTCCTAAAAATAGGTTCAGTTGATTCAATAATTCAATTATAATAGGTTCATTATCAATTGCTATGAATTTATTAATTGAAGTTACATGTAAAGTGATTTTATATTCTCGTAGAAGCTCAATCTTTGGAAGTAATGAATCCAAGTCTTCTATTTTTATTCGGTAGATTAATTTTTTCCCCATTGGGGTGAGCCGAACCAAAGTGTCCAAATCCTCCGACTCGATCCAGGAAATGCTGGAATAGTCAGCTAAAAGTCTTTCAATAGAATATGCATCTAATTTCGAGAATTCTGCGGCATAATCTATCCCGGAAATCCAGCCTGTAATCTCCTGAAACTGCGTTGGCGTAACGTAATGAGGTGATCCTTCTTCCAAGCAAAAACCCAAAATATCAACACTCATGCCCGAGCAATACCTTGCATCGGTAAGGTTGGTAATTCGGTTGATTTTTACTTTTGTTTTCAAGGTCATGGCTTTCCTGTTTGTGAATGCGAAGGTAAGAAAGCTTGTGGGTAGACCCAAAGGGTATTTTTGCAGCTTCGTGAAATTAGGGTACACAACTATTTCTTTTTTTACGATTCGAAAAATCAGCATTACGACACTTCCTGTATGTATTAAAGTGGCATGGAATTGGTATCTTCGAGCAGCTAAAGGTTTCAAATCCTGAACAATCCAACTAAGTATGTCTAAATCGTTTTATTTTTTGGCACTATTTCTCTGTGTTTGTTGGACGACAAAAACGGTAGCTCAAGATCGCTATGCCGTATTTTTTAAGTTTAAGCCCCAAAAGGAATATTCTTTAGGAAGTCCAAGTAAGTTTCTGACAGAAAAGTCTATCCAACGAAGGGTACGGGAAAAGTTTCCCTTGGACAGTTTGGATCTGCCCGTGACTGCATCCTACATCCAACGAATCAGTACGCTTAGCCAAGAGCTGCTGTATGTGAGCAAATGGTTGAATGCCGTCGTAGTAGTCACAGACGCAGAAGGCAAGAAAAAAATGGAAGCGCTGCCCTTTGTACAAAAAGTGGAATGGGTAGCCAAAGGATTTATTTCTAGGACAGGAAACCGGAACAGTACTGAAGTTTCTTTCTCCCAACCAAAGAAATGGGTACTTGAAGAAAGTTATCGACAGGCTGCGGCCTATGATTTCCAAAATGAGTTGCTCGGCATTCCAGCGATGCACCAGGCAGGATTTACGGGAAAAGGGATTACCGTTGCGGTATTCGATTCTGGGTTTCCAGGTTTGGATAAGGCCAATGCTTTTTCGCATGCATTTACCAATTCCCAAGTTTTGGGTCAGTTGCATGTGGTTCGTCCTTGGATCAAAGATGTCTTTCGGGACAATGAACATGGTACCCAAGTTGCTTCCTTGATCTTTGCAAATCAGGCTGGTACGTTGGTGGCAGGGGCTCATCAAGCGAAAGTAATCTTTGCCATTACCGAGGATGTAGCTACAGAGTATCCGATCGAAGAGCTCAACTGGGTTCGTGCAGCCGAGTATGCAGATAGCTTGGGCGTAGATATTATCAACAGCTCCTTGGGATACCTTGATTTTGACGAGCCGAGTTTGACCTATAGTAAGTCTCAATTGGATGGAAAAACCACCTATGTCACGCGCGGAGCTAGCTTGGCTGCAAAAAGAGGCATTTTGGTAGTCAATAGTGTGGGCAATTATGGTTCAGCAGGAAGCAGCAGCTTAGTAGCGCCAGCAGATGCGGATGGAATTCTTGCTGTGGGCGCGGTCAACAGCAGTTCTACAGTTTCTTCCTTCAGTTCTCGTGGCCCAACTGCCGATGGTCGCATCAAGCCAGAGCTAGTTGCTTTTGGACAAAGCCCAGTACTGATTCGTGGTTCAGGTCAAGTGGGGGCGGCTTCTGGCACTTCCTTTTCAGCGCCCCAAATTGCAGCTCTTGCTGCTGGTTTATGGCAGGCTAAGCCAGAATGGACCAAAGATGAGTTGTTGACTAACCTTCTGAAAAGTGGCAGTCAGTATGCTGCCCCAGATCAAAATTTAGGCTACGGAATCCCCAATTTCCGAGGTGCCTATTATGGTACGCTTTTGGGGTTGAATGAAGAAGTTGAATTAGGTTCAATTGTCTACCCAAATCCGCTGCGCACGGAATCCCTCAACATTCGATTTGGAAAGGAATTGAAGATGACGCTTCAAATTTTGGATAGTTCAGGAAGAAAGGTTGTTGAAAAAGTAGGGGAGCGATCCGTTACTCAGGAGCCGTTTCTCTTTAGCTTAGCTGATCTGCCCTCAGGAATATATTTTATTCAGCTGTTTGATGGCAAAGAAATTGCGTACAGAAAACTTATTAAACTTTAAGATTGGACAAAACAGGAGTAATTCCGTGATTTGTACTTACTAAACCTGAAGATGAAGCCTCAAATTGCTCCTTCCATACTTGCTGCAGACTTTGCAAACTTGCAACGAGAAGTAGAGTTGCTCAATACCTCAGCTGCGGATTTTATCCATGTGGATATCATGGATGGGGTTTTTGTACCCAATATTTCATTTGGTATACCCGTCACTGAAGCAATTCATCGCCATGCGACCAAGCCCTTGGATGTGCATTTGATGATCGTTAACCCTGAGTTGTATTTAGAGGATTTTGTGAAGGCAGGTGCTTCGATCCTAACTGTTCATGTGGAGGCTTGCACCCATTTGCATCGTACTCTTCAAGAAATTAAGCGGCTTGGGGTGGCTACTGGGCTTGCACTCAATCCGCATACCCCAATTGAACTATTAAAGGAAGTACTTGAAGAAGTTGACTTGGTATGTGTGATGTCGGTCAATCCAGGATTTGGAGGTCAAAAATTCATTGAACATACCTATGCGAAAGTTGCCAATTTGAAGAATCTGATCCTAAAAAAGGGATGTAAAACCCAAATAGAAGTCGATGGAGGAGTAAGTGGACAGAATGCCAAGCGTTTAGTTGAAGTTGGGGCAGATATTCTGGTGGCGGGAAGCTTTGTGTTTAATGCAACTGATCCTATAGCTGCTATCGCTTCGCTAAAAACTATTTCTAGCTAATTACTGCTGTAAAAATCACTTCGCTCAAGACAAATGGAGCCATTCACCCGATTTATGCTATGACCCTTCAATTTCGCATTTTCCTGGTTGTACTACTTTTTTGGTCTATAACCCAAGAGGTGGAGGCACAAGTAGATACTACACAAGTAGTACTTACAGATGCAGATTGGACCAAGTATGCTCAAATCGAAGTGATGACATCGAAGTACATGGCTGATAAAACCAAGGAGTTAAAGGAGTGGATCAGTGCTAAAGAAGGTCTAGGTGGAGGTGCTAGATACAATCAAATTAAAGGTGTTTGGGGCAATGCCAAAAAAGAATTGGCCATTGGGTTGACGGAAAAGGAGCGAGAAGCTTACCAAGAAGCACTTGCCTTTCAAAATTCATTGCAAAAATTGGTGATTGGGTTTCAGGCAGATTTGATTCGTGATGAAAAATTATTGGGATTGAAGATTTTTGAGCAAATCTCCAAGGCCATTCAAAATGATCCCGCAATGAAGGAAAAGCTAGTTCAGAAAGTGACCCAATTAACTAAGAAATAATTTTAGTTTTATCCGTAATCCTACCTTGGCTCAATAGCTATTTTAACCAAGCGGATAATCTCACAGTTGGCAGTTCAGGATCCACAGCTCAAGGCATTAATCTTCAAACCTTTGTTTTCTTTGGATACTGGTAAAAAGCGAATAATCACGTACTATTTTAATCATTTCAGTGGGCAGGATTTGTAATTATTGGCTTTTCACACACCAAAAGGGATTCGCTGTTCGTTTCATACCTATGTTTAAAGAAAGGTTTTTGCTGTTGTTTTCTTTTTTCTTGCTTGCAAGTGCCCCAGCTTTTTCTCAAGACGAAGATATTTTTGGAATTACTAGAAAAGCGAGGCCCCCAAAAAGTGAATCCAGCATAGGCAATGCATTTCGGTCGATACAGCAAATGTTTTCATTTCAATTAGCTACTGGAGCAGCACTGTACACGATGGGGACTACATTTTACAAGGGTGATTCTAAAATTTATCCAATCACCCAATATCAAAATCAAGAATTTGAATACTATCCTTTGCCTGACACCTTGGCTTTGTCTACTCGGCAATGGATAGTTCCTACCGTAGAAGCTGGTCTTCGTCTCAATTTATTTAATATTCTAACCTTAGGTGGTGGGTATGGTTGGGAAAAAGGAATGCTCAATCCATTTGAGGGTGGGCAATATCAATTCTCGCTCGAAGGAGAAGCCTACAGTGCAACCAATTACTATGCATCTGCTGGGTTGGTATTGTATGATGCCAGCAGACGTAGATTTCTCCTTAAGCAGCGCTACAAAAGGTTCAATGGAGCCAACCCTGAGCTAAAAATGAGAATGGAACGGGAATACCAGCAGCGTAATCGGCAAAATTACCCCTGGAGCATAAGTGTGGAAGGAGAAGTGGGCAAGGTGAATGTTATTCAAGGAGAACCTGCAGTTCCAAAAGTGTATCAGCCTCGATTGGCTGCTACCAAAGATCAATATACCTATGCTGGGGCACTACGCATTTCCTACGACCTTTCCGAGTATGCATCCGTTTTTGTAAAGGGAAAGTACATGCAACGATCTTTTGAGAATGGTTCTTCTGATTTTACTCCATTCCCCATGAATCAAGAGGTTTATTCGATACAAACCGGGTTTTCCATCAGAACTCCTGGAACCAAGCGATGTAGAATAAAGGGATGTGGGGTAGTCATGAAGCACAATCACAATGGTGTGGAGTATCGAGGTAGTTCCATTTTCTATTTTCAAAATCGTAAAATTGGACAATGGAATTGACAAAATAATTGCAGCATAAGGTATATGACTTGGTTTTATTCCAGCCTGCTTTTTACTATCTTGCATACCGAATTTAAGTTACAGTACGCCATTTATGAGCCAAAGAGAAAACGAGAATATCATTCCAATTGATATTGAAGAGGAAATGCGTGGAGCCTACATCGATTATTCGATGTCGGTAATTGTTTCCAGAGCACTTCCAGATGTCCGTGATGGACTCAAACCAGTTCACAGACGTATCCTCTACGGGATGCAAGAACTTGGAGTATTGCATAACAAACCACATAAAAAGTCAGCAAGAATTGTAGGAGAGGTGTTGGGTAAGTATCACCCACATGGTGATTCAGCAGTTTACGAAACAATGGTTCGTATGGCCCAAGATTGGTCCTTGCGCTACACGCTAGTTGATGGCCAGGGAAACTTTGGTTCAGTGGATGGGGATAACGCTGCTGCTATGCGATACACCGAAGCAAGACTCAAGCGTATTGCTGAGGAGTTGTTAGTGGACATCAATAAAGAGACGGTAGATTTTCAGCTCAACTTTGACGATTCGCTAAAGGAGCCCACCGTGCTTCCAGCTAAAGTGCCTGCACTACTTCTTAATGGCGCTTCAGGTATTGCTGTGGGGATGGCTACCAATATGGCTCCTCACAATCTAGGAGAGGTCATTGACGGAATCATTGCTTACATCGACAATAAAGAAATCACGGTTGCGGAATTGATGAATTTTATCATTGCTCCAGATTTTCCTACAGGCGGTATCATCTATGGCTACAACGGAGTCAAGGCGGCCTTTGAAACGGGTCGAGGTCGAATTGTCGTTCGTGGCAAAGCAAACATAGAAATCAAAGAAGGAGGGAGCAAGGAGATGATTGTCATCACCGAAATTCCTTACATGGTCAATAAGGCTAATATGGTAGAAAAGACCGCCCAATTGATCAATGAAAAGAAGATTGAAGGGATTTCTGCCATTCGCGATGAATCCGATCGTTCGGGGATGCGCGTCGTTTATGAATTGAAGCGCGATGCCGTTTCTAGTGTGGTCCTGAACAACCTGTACAAGCAAACGGCTCTGCAAACTTCCTTTTCGGTAAACAATGTGGCCTTGGTTAAGGGTCGACCACAGACCTTAAACTTAAAAGACTTGATTGTTCACTATGTCTCTCACAGACATGAAGTGGTGGTGAGAAGAACAGAGTTTGAACTGAAGGAAGCAGAGAAGCGAGCACATATTTTACAAGGTTACTTGATTGCATTAGATCACTTGGATGAAGTGATTGCCCTAATTCGAAATTCAGCTGACCCAGAAACTGCCCGCAATAGTTTGATGGAGCGCTTTGACTTGAGTGAAATTCAGGCTAGAGCCATTCTCGACATGAGACTTCAGCGCCTTACTGGCATGGAGCGCGAAAAAATCATTACCGAATACAAAGAAATCATGGCCCTTATCGAAGAGCTTCAGGCAATTCTTGCAGATGAAGGGAAGCGAATGGAGATCATCAAGAATGAACTTCTGGAAATGAAGGAACGCTACTCAGATGATCGCCGTACGGAGATTGAGCACAATGCGGAGGACTTCAGTTACGAGGACATGATTCCAAATGAGGAAGTGGTGATTACTGTTTCTCATCAGGGTTATGTAAAGCGGACTGCCTTGACTGAATACAGAACTCAAGGTAGAGGGGGTATTGGATCCAAAGGTGTCAGCACCAAGGATGACGATTGGACAGAGTACTTGTTTACTGCTTCTACACACAACTACCTGTTGATCTTTACCGACAAGGGCAAGTTGTTTTGGCTCAAAACTTACGCCATCCCGGAAGGTTCCAAAGTATCAAAGGGAAGGCCAATCCAAAACTTAATCAACATCACCCAGGACGATAAAATCCGTTCTATCATTCAAGTGGAGAACTTGGAAGATCAGGATTACATTAACAACCACTTCTTGGTGATGGTGACTAAGCAAGGGGTAATCAAGAAGACTACGCTAGAGCAATATTCTAGACCAAGAACCAATGGCATTATTGCCTTGAATTTTAGAGAAGACGACCAGCTAGTATATGTGGCCAAAACCAATGGTAGCCAGCACATTGTTATAGCAGCAAAGTCAGGCAGAGCAGTGCATTTCAAAGAAACTGCGGTTCGTCCAATGGGTCGGACAGCTACGGGAGTGAAAGCCATCACGCTTACCGACAAGGAGGATTATGTAATTGGCATGGTTTGTGCGTCTGAGCCTAATGCAACCCTATTGGTAGTTTCTGAAAAAGGATATGGAAAACGATCCGACCTTGACGCGTACCGAATTACCAATAGAGGTGGCAAAGGAGTGAAAGCGATGAATGTAACTGAAAAAACAGGTGCATTGGTTGCAATCAAAGAGGTAGTCGATACCGATGATTTGATGATCATCAATAAGTCTGGCATTATCATCCGTATCAGTATGGATCAGCTCCGCATCATGGGTAGAGCTACCCAAGGTGTTCGCTTGATCAAAGTAGGAGAAGGAGACGAGATTTCTTCGGTAGAAAAAATCTCTATAGATGAGGAAGAACTTTCAGAATCTTCCGATATTACCACTGATTCAACTGAAATAACGGAATTGCCTGAGTCCCCCGAATCACCTATAGAAACAACTGAATAAAAATCCCTAACAAAAAACACGAATGAAAAAGCTCGTTCTATCACTAGCACTGGTTGTGACCGTCACCTTTGCTTTTGGACAAAAGAAAGTAGTAAAAGAGGCAGAAAAAGGATTTAAATCTGGCAATCTTCAAACTGCTTTGGCATCTATTGATGCTGCTACCGCTAACCCTGAAACTAGTGGTGATCCTGCCACTTTCCTAACAAAAGCAAAAATCGAGACCAAAATATTTGGTAGGGACTCTTCGAATACTATGGAGACCCTGAAAGTTGGGAACCAAGCTTTGGCAACATTTAACAAAACCTTTGAAATGGCTGGAAACAGCAAAACATCAGCGGTTGGAAAGTTAGTGTATGCAGATGAGTTGCCTGGAATTCCCGATAATTTGAGACCCTATTCTTTAATTACGCTCAAAAACGCAGCTTTTGACAAAGCCTTGAATCGGTACAATGACGATGATATGGAAATGTCTTACGAATTCTTCAATCTTGCTGGAGAAATTGATAAAACAGATTCTACAATACATTACAATGCAGGATATTTGGCCAATGATTTAGGTCGCTTCGAAGATGCGAAAAGACATTTTGGGTACTTGTTTGAATTGCCAACATACAATAAGACCAATGCGTATTATTTTATGGTGCAGATCTTAAGTACTGAAGAGAAAAATCCGGAAGCTGCATTTGCTATAGTTACTAAAGCGCTTGCGGAGTATCCAAACGACAAGGTTTTAGCGGAATATGAAATCCAGCTGCTGCTTCAGCTCAATAAAATGGATGAAGCAATGACTCAAATCAACAGTGCACTCGCAAAGGATCCAAATAACCCAGGTTTGCTATTAAGGTCCGGATATTTGAAAGAGCAAGGTGGAGACATAGAAGGTGCATTGGTGGATTACAAGAAATCAGTCGAAGTGGATCCTAAATTCTTTGAAGGAAATTATTATACTGGAGCCCTTCTGTTGGAGAAATCAAGAGGTATCTTAGCCGAATTGAACTCTCTTTCTGATGCAGAGTGGGAGAAAAGATCTAAAGAGATGGGTACCCAGGCAGATGAATTGTACAAAATGGCTGTACCTTACTTTGCAAAGGCTTTGGAAATTAAATCCGACAACACAGATATCATGATTATCTTGTTCCAAGTCTATACTCGTTTGAAAAATTCAGCTGAAGCGAATGCAATGAATGCAAAGATTTCTGCTATTCTTGGAGCTAATTGGCAAGAGAACTAACCCTAAACTACTTAATTAAAGGCCGGTCGATACCGGCCTTTTTTTTTATTAAGTTTTGGCTTCGAATTTCAATTGCAACACGTTAGTTGATCCATTTATTTATCGGATTAATCAAAATTCGATTTTATTTGGTGATGAATTGAATTAGTTTGCGATTAGTTGAACCCACACCCATGCGTCCACAAATTTCACCCTTTTTCCTGCTATTCGTTTTTTTTGCATTTCTAGCTTCCCTAAGTTTTGGGCAGTCCCTTTCTTCCTCTCAGCTCTACCATCAGTTGCTGAAATTACGGGAAACCAAACGGGTTTTGTATGTAGCTGCACATCCAGACGATGAAAATACCCGCATGATCGCTTACCTAGCCAATGGGGAACATGCTCAAGTGGCTTACTTGAGTCTCACGCGTGGCGATGGTGGACAAAATCTAATTGGCAAGGAATTGGGAATTGAATTGGGGCAAATTCGTACCCAAGAGTTGATCAAAGCTAGAGGGATAGACGGAGGTAAACAATATTTTACTCGTGCTCTTGATTTTGGATACAGCAAGGACCCAACCGAAACGCTCCAAAATTGGGAAAAAGAAAAGGTCTTGGCCGATGTGGTTTGGGCGATTCGTAGTTTCCAACCGGACATCATCATCACCCGATTCAATACGACTCCCGGCATTACCCATGGTCATCATACCACCTCTGCTATCCTTGCCAATGAAGCTTTTACGTTATCGGGTGATCCAAATGCCTATCCAGAGCAATTGAAGCAGGTAAAGCCTTGGCAAGCCAAACGTATTTTTTTCAATGCCTACAATTTTCGAGGAGAGTTTGAGCCAGAAGCTGGTAAGCGTTACTATGCGATGGAAGTAGGGGGCTATGACCCGTTATTGGGTAAAACCTATCATCAGCTTGCAGCCGACAGCCGTACGATGCACAAATCTCAGGGCTTTGGATCTACAGCAGGTACTGGAATGGCCAAGGACTATTTGGAGCAAGTAGGGGGTGAAGCCTACAGCATCTCCCCTTTTGAAGATTTGGCTAGCCGATGGGAGCAGCTTTCCGGCGGTAAAGAAGTAAAAAGCGGCTTGGATGAGCTAATTCGTACCTTCAATTTTAGCCAGCCAGATCAGCAAATTCCTCAGCTGCTTGCGCTGAGAAAATCAATTGCTGTACTGAATGCTGCAGCTCCTTGGGTAAAAGAAAAGGTGGAAAAGCTAGATCAGCTCATATTCAAAACGATGGGCTTGAAAATAGAGTTTCTGGCAGTAAAAGAACTGGGCTATCCAGGAGAGCTACTACGCACCGAGCTAGTATTCACCAATCCTTCCAAGACCCTTGTATCGAATATTTCACTGCAGGTCTACGGTTCCAAATATTTAGGAAAAAATGCCGCTGGAAACGAGCCGACTCGGATGTCTATTCCGATACAACTGCAAGCTAATGCACCCCTTTCCCAGCCTTATTGGCTTCAAAAACCCGTAGAGAATGCTTTGTTTCAGGTAGCTAGTCAGCAAAAAATCGGAATTCCTTATGAACTACCTAAAGTTGGGGGAGATCTTTCTTTTACGATTGAAGGGGAATCTTTTTCTATGGCCATCCCTTTGGAATACAAGTACAATGATCCCATTGATGGTGAGGTAAAGCAACCTTTTACCCTAGTACCCGAGGTGGACCTTTCCCTATCGAAAGAATTGGTGTTCCTTGTAGAAGGAGCAGACCCTACGGTGACTGTTACAGTCAACTTTGGTGATCAATTGCTCGAAGGGGCGCTAGAATTTGAAGGCCTAGACTCCAATCAATTCAAAGTATTAAAGGTTATAGAATTTCCTACTCAAAAGCAGCGTAGGTATACCGTAACCTTCCTTCGAGGACAAAATGGAAGGAAGGAGATTAAAGCTCGCTTTAAAAGTAATTCCGGGAACGTATTTGACCAAGTGGTCCATCGGATATCTTATCCCCATATCCCCAATTTGACCTATTTTAGTCCAGCAGATATCCAACTAATTCAAGAAGACTGGAAAATTTCTGGTGGAAAAGTAGGCTACCTAGAAGGGGCTGGGGACGAAGTTCCAGAAGTATTGTCCGC
>SXYU01000038.1 GCA_005788235.1 Cytophagales bacterium | reverse complement strand
TTTTTTTGACTTAGGAACAGGCAATTTTTGTGACTCGGCTTTGGTGTCTACCCCCTTCAAATGGGGTTGTTAAAAAAACTTCAGCCATCTTTTCAGCCAACTCATAGGAAATAAATCGAGCAGGTAGGGCTAGCACATTCGCATCGTTGTGCTGTCTTGATAAGGCAGCCAACTCCTCATTCCAGCAAAGTGCCGCACGGATGCCTTGGTGCTTATTGGCAGTAATGGCTACCCCATTTCCACTTCCACAAATCACTATTCCAAAGTCATAGTCTCCCGCTTCAAGAGCCTTGGAAAGCGGATGTACGTAATCAGGATAATCCACAGAAGCAGAAGAAAAAGGCCCAAAGTCTTGCACGGCATAGCCAAGTGTGGCCAAGTGCTGCTTTAGCTGCTCCTTGTAGCCTACACCTGCATGGTCACCACCGATTGCAATTCGCTTTGCCATCCCTTACGCGTCTTTATTTTGATCAAATTCAGCTTGCTTCAGCGCCCGCTGTTTTTCCAAACGCTTTGCAATCAGAATCCCAAGTTCATACAGGACGAGGATAGGCATGGCAATCAACAATTGGCTTATCACATCAGGGGGTGTGATAATCGCCGATACAATCAAAATCACCACGATGGAATGTCTTCTGTAGGATTTCAACATCTTGGAGGTCACCAAGCCAGACATCGACAAAAAGTAAACCACAACAGGCAACTGAAACATGATAGCCGATGCCAAGACCAACATGGATAAGGTAGACACATAGGAAGTAATGTCAAATTCGTTTGCAATGCTAGGATCCAGCTGGTAGTTGGCTAGGAAGTTGATCGACATTGGCGTAAGCACATAGTACCCAAATAAAGCTCCAGAAAGAAAAAGAAAACTGACAAAGAATACCGCTCCTCGGGCAGCATTTCGCTCCTTAGCGTAAAGCCCTGGGCTTATAAATCGCCATACTTCATAGAACAAGTAGGGAAATGCCGCAATCAGACCTACGACCATACTAGAAGTCATGTGCATGGAAAATTGCCCAGTCATCTGACGGCTTTGGATCGTAAAAGGCAATTCATTGATGCATAGTGCAGGAATACCCGCGTAATTTCCAAGATCACAAAGCACCCGGTAGGTCCAAAAATCAACTTTAGAAGGGCCTAGAATCAATACTCCAAAAACAAAATCTTTGGAAATAAATGCAACGACTGTAAAAATTAGTACAGCAGAGACTGCTCGGAATAAATGCCATCTTAAAGCTTCTAAGTGGTCCAAAAAGGACATTCCTCCCTCTTCTTCTTCGTCTTTATGTTGATCTAGTGCCACGTAGGTTGGGGAAAATTAGTACAACGGAAATTTAACCATCCATGCATTGACTTCCGACTTGATTTGTGCAAGTGCGGCATCGTCAGCATGATGTTGAAGGGCTCTATCGATAAGGTCCACGATTTTTCTCATGTCTGCTTTCTTGAGTCCACGAGTAGTCACTGCGGCAGTTCCTATGCGCATCCCGGAAGTTACAAAAGGAGACTTAGTATCGAAAGGCACCATGTTTTTATTGATGGTGATGTCCACTTTTCCGAGCGTTTCCTCGGCAAGCTTTCCAGTCAAGTCCTTATTTCGAAGGTCAATAAGCATCAGGTGATTGTCTGTACCTCCTGAAATAAGCTTGTATCCACGAGAAACAAATTCTTCAGCCATCACCGAAGCATTCAATTTGACCTGAACTACATAGTCCATGTATTCATCTGAAAGGGCCTCCTCAAAAGCAATCGCCTTAGCAGCTATAATGTGCTCTAAAGGTCCTCCTTGTGTACCTGGAAAAACCCCCATGTCCAAAAGCGCAGACATTTTTCTGATTTCCCCCTTTGGAGTAGTCAGTCCCCAAGGATTATCGAAGTCTTCTCGCATGAGGATCAAACCTCCTCTGGGACCACGAAGTGTCTTGTGTGTAGTAGTGGTCACGATGTGGCAATGTTCCAAAGGATCGTTGAGAAGACCTCTAGCTATCAAGCCGGAGGGGTGGGAAATATCGGCAAGGAGCAAGGCATCCACTTCGTCGGCGATTTCGCGGAGACGGGCATAATCCCAATCTCTGGAATAGGCAGAAGCTCCGCAAATGATCATTTTTGGCTGCACAGCAATCGCCTTCTCAGCCACTTTATCGTAATCGATTACCCCTGTAGCTTCTTCTACTCCGTAAAAATTAGCTTGATATAGCTTCCCAGAGAAATTAACAGGAGAACCATGCGTGAGGTGGCCTCCATGGGCAAGGTCAAAACCCAAAATTGCATCTCCAGGATTCAAGCAAGCTAGCATTACTGCAGCATTTGCCTGCGCACCAGAGTGCGGCTGCACGTTAGCCCAAGCAGCCCCAAATAATTTTTTGGCTCGATCTATCGCTAACTGCTCAATCTCATCCACCACTTCACACCCGCCATAATACCGCTTGTTCGGAAGTCCTTCCGCATACTTGTTAGTCAGTACGCTGCCCGCAGCCTCCATCACTTGCTTGGAAGTGAAGTTCTCTGAAGCAATCAGTTCAATGCCTCTTTTTTGTCTGTCCTCTTCCTTGGAAATAAGGTCAAAAATTAGTGTATCTCTTTTCATAAACGCGTATGGCTAAACGAAATAAAATCAGTCGGGTAATGTAAAACCGCGGGTGAATTAGGAAATTCAAAAATAGCCTTAAAGTCGTGATTATCCAATCCAATGGTCCACTTGTAACTTACTAAAATTGAAATTTCTCTTAGGTAACTAAAAAACCAATTCCCTTTTCCATTCTTGAAGAGAAATGCAGTACTTTAAAGGCCAATTCAAGGAGTTATGGATTTTTTATTTCGACCTGCAACCTATTTTTCTGAAGGCATCACTTCAGTGCTCCTAGTACGATTGCATTACCCTGAAAGTACTTGGGGGGAGCAAATCAGCATCTATGGGCATGCGATAGATCAAAAAATTCAGTACGAAGCGGTGGACTTCTATGGCAACGACTACCTGTTGTACCCAAATTCTAGCGAAGAGCCTTTAAGTTTGGAGGAGGTAATCTACCTGATTGAGGGGATGCAGCTCAACCAAGATGGGATAGAAGGCAATATGGAACTGGTGCTTGATGGCTTTCCAGAGACCGAAAGCGACTGGTATCCGCAGCTAAAAAGTTACTTTGAAGCCAAGCGAAAACAAGTAGGCTTAGATTAAAAATCAAAAATAGGAACCTTGGTATAGCTCAGCTCCTTTAGTCGCATCCAGCACGCATAGGTTCTAAAATCCAAACATTCTGTAAGCACCAGACCAGGTAATTTTACTTTTTTGAGTCGGTAGCTGGGAAGCCATTCTTTAAATGACTTTTTTTCTTGGTCGGAAAAATAGGTGAGTGGAATCCATTTTTCGCCTTCAATGTAAATAGGAATGTGTTTTGTCATGATTTTCCCAGTGTTTTAGTTAAAACTAGCGTGACAATCATTTGGTTACAAGTTGTTTACATTATCTTTCTGTTACTCTAAAATTACTTCTTCATTATCCCCTGCTCATGGGCCTTTGGATTGCGATTTTCAGCCTTTTTTGTGGTGTAGTACTTCAATTTCTACCTGGATTCCCTAAGGAAAAAGTAGCGCTTTATGGGAAAAACTACCTGATCTACATCGCACTTCCTGCACTTGCCCTATTGCACATCCCTCCACTACAGCTTAAATGTGATTTACTTCTGGCTCCCTCTTCTGCTTGGTTTACATTCCTGCTTTCTTGGATCTTTTTTGCTTTTCTTGGCGCTAAATTGGGATGGGATAAGCGGACTACGGGCTGCTTAATCTTGGTTTCTGGGCTTGGAAATACCTCCTTTCTGGGATTTCCAATATTGGAGTTACTCTATGGGAAGGAGGCCTTACCCACTGCCTTCTTGATTGACCAAGGAGGTTCCTTTTTGCTTGTCAGCACACTAGGAGTCTATATCGGATCCAGGTATGGGAATGGAGGCCGCTCTATCCTTCAGGTCCTTAAAAAAATGATGCTATTCCCTCCGTTCCTTCTGTTACTAGCAACCTTGGTGATGAGCTACTTCCAACTTGCTTTACCAAGTATGTTCCTGCCTTGGCTTCAAGGCATTGGAACAAGCATGGCTCCAGTAGCCATGGCCGTCATTGGATTAACCCTGTCTTTAGATCGAAAGTGGACCCAAAACAAATACCTCTGGTATGGCTTGGGCTATCGCCTACTGCTTGCCCCTGCATGTGTTTGGTTACTCTATGGACTTTTCCTGCCATCAGACAGCCTTACGCTAAAGGTATTTGTTTTAGAAAGTGGAATGGCACCCATGATTTCGGGGGCATTGCTCGCGATGGAATTTGGACTTCAACCTCGCCTAGCCACATTGCTTGCTGGACTAGGCATTCCGTTATGTGGGATTAGCTTACTTCTTTGGCAGTTTTTATTGGGTTAACTTTCTCCAGTGCGCTGCAATTACCCCCATAAGCTCCTCGTGTATGGAATGGTTGGTAGCTACCACATGCCGCCCAAAAATATAATCGCTACCGCCTTCAAAATCGGTTACCTTTCCCCCTGCCTCTTGCACCAGAATTATGCCGGCGGCCACGTCGTAGGAGTTCAGGTTGTATTCAAAATACCCCTCTGACCTGCCTGCAGCCACATAGCAAAGGTCCACTGCGGCAGAACCTAGCCTTCGGAGGCCATGGGTCTTCTGCATGAGCGATTTCATGATATCCAGGTAGCGATCAATTAAGTCAAACTGGTAATAGGGGAATCCTGTGGAAATCAAGGAAGCCGCAAGGTCAGGCGCTTTGCTTACCTGAAGCGCTACTCCATTGCAAAATGCACCACCTCCTTTGTAGGCATAGTAACTCTCCTTCCGATTCACCTCATACACCACCCCCAGCACTACCTCGTCCTGTTCCATAAAGCCAATGCTGACCGCAAATACCGGCAAGCCATGAATAAAGTTGGTGGTCCCATCCAAGGGATCGATCACCCAATTGTACACCTCTCCCCGAGTGGTATTGGTTCCTTCCTCGGTGATGAATCCTGCCTCTGGAAAAATCACCTGCAGCTGAGCTACCAACTGCTTTTCGGCTTCTTTGTCCACGTAGGAGACTAGGTCGTTGAACCCTTTGTGCTCCACCCGATCCATGGAAAAATGAAGTCGTTCTTTTTCAATAAAAATTCCCACCTCCTCGGCAATTTTTCGAGTTTGGTCCAAGAGTTGGGAAAGTTGGGCTGAGGTCAGCATAGGGTTAAGTTTAGTCTATTCCCTTGCGGGATTTCTTTTCTTTTTTCCATTGCGCCTGCTTCTTTTCCTGCTTTTCGGCTCGACTCTCCCGCTGTTCGGTACAGCCAGCCACCACAAGCACGATTTCTCCCTTGAGGGGATTCATTTGGTAGTAGTCGATAAGTTCGACCAGGGTACCGCGGGCGGTTTCCTCATGTAGCTTGCTTAGCTCACGAGCTACAGCTGCTTGTCGGTCTGCACCAAATGCTTCTGCGAGTTGCTCCAAAGTTTTGAGCAAACGATGGGGGGATTCGTAAAAAATCAAGGTCCGAGTTTCATTTTTCAAGGCGTCGATTCGGGTTTTTCTTCCCTTTTTATGGGGCAAAAACCCCTCAAACACAAATCGGTCATTTGGTAAGCCACTAGATACCAAGGCCGGCACAAATGCCGTAGCCCCAGGCAAGCACTGTACTTCTAGCCCTGCGGCAAGTACTGCTCGAACTAGCAAAAATCCTGGATCTGAAATCGCAGGAGTCCCTGCATCACTGATTAAGGCAAAAGTCTCCCCCTTTTTCATCCGCTCTACCAACTTTTCCACTGCCTTGTGCTCGTTGAAGCTATGGTAGCTCTGCAGGTTTTTAGAGATCTGCAAGTGCTTGAGTAAGATGCCACTCGTCCTTGTATCCTCCGCAAGGATTACGTCTACTGCTTGAAGCGTGTCAATGGCCCGCAAAGTAATGTCCCGAAGATTACCAATCGGGGTAGGCACCAAATACAAGGAAACCGCAGCCTGACTCATACCAGCAGCTGATCTATGGCCTTCGCCAATTTCCGATCTTTCTCGGTTACCACATTCCCTGCATCATGGGTCGTAAGTGCGATGTCTACTCGATTGTAGACATTGAACCAATTCGGATGATGCTGATGAGATTCGGCTAAGAATGCCACACGCGTCATGAAGGCAAAAGCTTCAGTAAAATCTTTAAAAGTAAAGCTCTTTTTCAATTGGTTTGATTCTTCTATCCACATAATCTGCTAGTTAAAGAGAGATGACACCTTCAATTTGTGCTGCCTGTTCATACAAGGCAATGACCTGATCTGCACTATCCACCTGTTTGTGGATCGTGGTGCTGATGTACTTGCCTCCACTGCTGGGTTTGAGGAATACCTCCTCCTCTGGAAACAGAGCTGCTATTTCTGATTCCTTTCCAAAAGGAACAATAAATTTAAATAGGTAGGGCATGGGAAAAGTCCCGAACGATTCTAGCTTTTCTTTGAAGGCTAGGATATCAAAGGTCGATTTCATGCTCAAAATTAATCCTTTCTGAGAAGATTATGGCATAAAAAAACCCATGTCTTTTTGGACATGGGTTCCTTCAATGAAAATCAAATTTAGAAGTATTTGTAACGGTAATCCTTCACTTTCGCAAGCTCCTGGAGGGCCATCATGATTTGATAGGTCATTCGCTGCGAGGCTCCTTGAGCTAATTGTGCTTGGTAGGAGGTATAATCTCCAATTGCAGCTGCTGGGGTCAAGTTATTTACTTTAGCCACAAGCAATCCAATATCTTCCTGTACAGGCTTGGTCAATTGCCCTTTTGTTTTGGTTCCAAAGATGGTACCGATTGCTTTTGGAGCAAATCCCACACCGGGGATTACGGAATCACTCAAACGTAATCCGGGAACTTCATTGATCGAAGCCTCAGGGAATACCACTTTCATCTGCTCTAAAGTAGTTTTACCTTTTAATTTCTCTTGGATTAGGGCTGCCTTCTTGTCGTTCATTACCAACTGCTTTACCTGATCTTTCACGTCTTCCAATTTCGCTTCTCCCTCCTCCTTCTTGCTTACTAACGAAGCCACTAGGTAAGAGTTGTTGAGTTCAAACACCGTAGAAACTTCTCCTTCAGATGCCTCACTGAAGGCCCAAATTACCACCTGTCTTGCGTCAGTGATGTTGTTGAGATTTCTAGAGGTAGCATCCACATTATTCGCTTGGATAATTCTATACCCTTTTTCGGTAGCATTTTCAGTAAACTCATCACGGTTTCCGCTCTCTGACACAAAAGCATCTGCATTTCTGAAGGCTTCATTTCGAGTTAGGTCAGATGCAACTAGTTCCAACTCCAATACAGCCAATTTACTGTAAGCCGTAGTAGGTAGTTCCGTCACCTCAATAATGTGAAATCCATATTCTGTTTCTACCAAGTTTGGAAGTAAACCCTTGGAATTGGCTGCATAAGTTGCATTGGCAAAAGCCTCAACGAAGTCAGCCTTTGCAAACCAGCCAAGGTCTCCACCATTTTGAGCAGAACCATCCTGACCGTATTGTCTTGCAGCATCCGCAAAATTTCCAGTAGTTTTCACTTCAGCAAGAACAGTCTCAGCCTGAGTTTTCACTGCTGCCTTGCCAGCCTCATCCATTCCTTCCGTTCCGAAGAGGATATGGGAAGCACGCATTTTCGGGGTACCCTCGTACTGATCTGAAACCTTGTAGGAGACATACGAAGAGGTTGACGTAATAAAGGGACCGTAAGTTTCTCCTTTAACAAATTGAGACACATTGGTGGTCAAGGCTACTGGCAACTGATCCCCGGGAGCAAACACCCGAAATGGCTGCTGGACTTCTGAATTCTTACTTACAAATGCGGAATCATCAGCCGTTACTTTCAGGTCAGCAGTCAAGGCTGTGATTTTAGAAATCACCTCAGCAGAGTCTTCTCCGCTAGGCTGAATGCTGAAGGAAACATATTCAAGGTTGGCCGAATTGCCTACTTTAAACTTCTCTTGGTTTTTGGAAAGGTAGTCTGCAAGCTCAGCATCTTGGATCTTGATATCGCCATCAGGAATCACATAGTACGGCAATAATAAAACGGAAGCATCAGCAATGGTATTGGCAGACTTGTGCTCCAACTTGGCTTCAGCAGTAGTTGCATACTCGGTCGTAGCTAGCAAGTTGTCGTATTTCACACGACTTCTAGCCTGCGCAAATAATTTTTCTTGCTGGGCCCAGGCCGCTTGCTGTGCTGGATCTGCAGTTTCTAAGGATTGCAAAAAGGTGATGAGCTGTGTTTTGTCAAACTCGCCTGTTTGTGGATTAACCAACTGTGCACGAAGTTCAGGAACAATGTTTTTCCCTTGAACCATGTCAATCAGTTCTTGGCTAGTTATAGTTAAGCCCAGCTTCTCATATTCTTCTTCGAATACGCGCTCTACAATCAAAGCCTGCCATGCTTGTTCACGAACAGAAACCAGCTCCGCTTCTGCAGGGATTCTGCCTGTTCGCTGCTGGAAAGAAGCCTTGTATTCTTCCACTTTTAGTGAAAACTCTTCTAAGGTAATTTCTTCACCTGCAATCTCCCCAATGATATTCTGGTTGGCATTGAGTAGGGAAGAATTTGGGCTTAACAAATCACCCCCCAAAAGAAATAATATTAACCCGCCAGCAATAACGCCGATTGCGAGACCTGTTCGTTGTCTAATTTGCTTAATTAACGCCATGGTTGTGACTTCGCTTTTTTTAAAGTGTCGCAAAATAAGATGTTTCAGGGCGAAATTCAAAATTTCAGCCCCAACAATGTCTAGGCTTAGAAAATATCTGAGTCGCTGATTTTCAGCCGAACAGTTTCGATTCGATGTGCTTGCTTAGACACGATGGTAAAGGTAAACCTTCCATAGGTGATTGTTTCGCCTATATTGGGCAGATTTTCGGTTTGTGAAAGGATAAACCCGGAGAGCGTTTCAAAATCCCCATCTGGCAATTCCCATCCATATTTCTCCTTGAGATAATCGATTTCTAGTCGGGCGCTTAGCAAAAATTCTAGCTCCCCGATCAATTGTTCAGTAAGTGCTTCGTTGTCATACTCATCATCGATCTCTCCAAAAATCTCTTCGATGATGTCTTCCATGGAGATAATTCCACTCGTCCCTCCAAATTCATCAACTACCAAGGCAAGGCTTTTGCGCTCTTGGATAAATTGGATAAGGAGTTCATTCGCGAGTGCTGACTCGGGTGCAATGAGGATGGGAGTGAGAATATCTTCAATTTTTTTTGGCTTTTTAAACAGCTCCAGCTGATGGCAATAGCCAATCACCTCATCTATTGATTCTCTGAAGATCACTACTTTGGAGTGCCCACTTTCTTGGAATACCTTTTTTAGTTGTTCAATTGAGTCAGATACTTCTGCTGCCACAATATCTGTTCTGGGGATCATGCACTCTCGTATCCGTACTGTTTTAAATTCAATCGCATTATCAAAAATCTTGGAGTCTACCTCTACATTTCCTGCGGTCCTTCTCTGTCCCATTTGATCCTTGATAAATGAATTAAGGTCTGTAATGGTGAAAACAGGCTTTTCCTCATTATATTCTAATCGAAGCACTTGGGTAATAAATCCCTTGGATAAGGCTACAATCAACCATACGATGGGATACATTACCGAATAGATGATCAAGATGGGCAACGCAAAAAAGTTAAGCATGCGGTTGGGATCCAACATGAACAGGCTTTTTGGCAAAAATTCCCCTGTAATCAAAACCAAAAGTGTAGACAAAACGGTTTGAGAAATCAAAATTACCGCTTCATTGTTTAAGGAATCGGGGTATAGGTTTCGCAGCGGTTCATCCAACAAATAGGCCATAAAGGTTCCATACAGTACCAGCATAATGGTATTGCCAATCAGCGTCGTTCCGATGAACTGGCCTGGACTAGCCAAAAATTTACTGAGTACCTTCCCACTCCACATCCCTTGCTTTTTTTGAAGCTCAATCTGAAGTTTATTGGCGGAGATGTAGGCGATCTCAACTCCTGAAAAAAACGCTGAAAAAATCAACGTAATCACGACATATACGACGTAGTTGTCCATGATTACCGTTTTCGATTGGGTTTATTGCTTTTCTCTGGCTTTTTTGCCTGGGATTCGCTGATTTCCCGCGCCTTGTTTCTTCGCAGTTGAAACCAGAACAGAAGGCTCACTGCAAACATGAATAGGGAGTAGGAAAATCCAATGCCAATTACCATTGTTTGGTGGATGCCTACTACGATAAGCGAAAGGGCTACAGAAAAGATAATCGCATCCAGTAATTTCATAGTCCTTCTCCTGGTAAAAGTGTTCTACTGTCTCTCACTTGCTTTAATCTATAGTTTGAAAAACCATCGTCGGCTTCCATGCCCGTTCCATTAAAAAGTGTCTGCCGCTCTTGTATCGTCACAAATTTTTCAGTGTATATTTTCCGTTCTGCTTGATTCCAGAACAATTCCTCGGTTTGCAGACGCTGGTCCTTGGGTAGATTTTTTACTTGCACATTGCCTTCTCCCTTGTAGAGATTTTGGTCTCTGAGGAAGTATCCTTTATCCGCACGCATGGTGGTCTCCAGCTGTCCCTGCAAATTAAAAAACTGGATTGTGATGCCTTCTGGAAATTCTAAATTTCCATTGGCAAACTCCAGCTGCTTTGGGGCCGTTATTTCAGACCGAAGTACTGCAGAGTCACTGTGGAAAATGTGAATATTTTGGGCAGAATTTACTGGACCATCATAGGTTACCAAATCATTTGGGTCTGCCTCTTCACGACAAGAAAAAAAGGCAATCAAGGCAACAAATGAAAAATAATAAGGAAGTCCACGGATCATCACCTGCAAAGATAGTAGGAAAGTTGGAGGGAATGAAAAGAATAAAGGCAGCCCTAGGACTGCCTTTAGTTAAAGCTATGTAAGTAAAATTAGTCTCTTGTAGAAAGGGAAACAGTTTCCCCAACCCAGCATCCTGTACTTACAGAAGAACCTATTTGAAATCCTTCAGTGAAGAGCTCTTCCTTGGATGGGAAGCGTGCTCGAGCACTACCCATTCCTCTGGAGTCTCCTGCTCTTTGAAAAGCATTGTATGCAGCTATGAATATGGCATAATCTTTAACTCTACTTTCACCTGCTCTACAATCGTTGTAGGCAGACATGTATAGATCTCCAATCAAGCCATAGGCAGAAGAAGCCAATTCTGGATCAAGCCCTGCTGCCTCACGAGCTGCTGTTCTTGCTGAAGATTTCTTACCTGATCTTGCATAGATTTTGGCCAATTCCATTTGAGTTTCACCTTTTTCTTTGTTATTGGAAGCCAAAGTCATTGCCTTCTCAAACACAGGCTCTGCCTTTGCAAA
>SXYU01000037.1 GCA_005788235.1 Cytophagales bacterium | reverse complement strand
TCAGCCGTCCATTCCATCAAGTTGGGAAGGATGCGCTTCAAATTCTTGATTCCATACTCGGAAGCAGTTACTGAATTGTCTCCCAAATCTTCAGATTGGGTAGATGGGTCGTAGTTATTGCCCTGACGGCCGTAACGGTACACAGGATCACCCTTCTTGTCCAGAATCCACTGGTTCAAGGTAGGAAGTTCCTCTTCTGGGCTCTTTGCATTCAAAATAGGCTTGTAGCCCCACATGATTGCATACTTATCGTAAGGCCCTACATCAGGCATCAAGCTCACGCCCTTGTCTTCTGGCTGTGCGATGTAGTTGAATCGAGCATAGTCCATGATGGATGGAGCCGTTCCAAATTCCTTGGTGAAGGCAGCGTCTCTTAACTTTTCAACTGGGTAAGCTACGGAAGAAGCAAAGTTGTGCGGTAAGCCAAGCGTATGGCCCACCTCGTGCGCCGATACAAATCGGATCAATCTACCCATTACCTCGTCGTCAAACTTGACGGATCTTGCGTCTGGGTTTATGGCTGCAGTTTGGATAAAGAACCAGTTACGAAGTAGGTTCATCACGTTGTGATACCATCCGATGTCAGACTCCAAAATTTCTCCGGAACGAGGATCCGATACGTGAGGTCCATAGGCATTCTGAATGTCAGAGGCAAAGTAGCGGATTACCGAGTAGCGGGCATCTTCTGGGCTCCAGGTTGGATCCTCAGCAGCGTTAGGGGCTTCTTTGGCGATAATCGCATTTTTAAAGCCAGCGGCTTCGAAGGCTTTCTGCCAATCTTCCACCCCTTGCTTTAAGTAAGGGACCCACTTGGTGGGGGTAGCAGGGTCGATGTAGTAAACGATAGGCTTCACTGGCTCCACCAATTCCCCACGGGCAAACTTCTCGCGATCTTCTAGCTTCACTTCCAATCTCCAACGGTCTAGGTACCTTCTAGAAGCAGCGCGTTGCTCGTCAGCACCGTAGTCTACATAAGACCGGGCAAACCAGCCTACACGCTGATCAGCAAGTCGCTGCTGCATCGGCACCTTTGGAAGGAGGATCATAGATGCATTCATCTCCAAGGTGATCAGACCTGTTACGCTGTTGGAAGGGGGCTCAGCAGCGGCATAGGTAAGTACATACCGTGACTCCACGTTGATAGGATAGGTATGGATGTGTTGGATGTAAGAGCGCTCGTTGTCTAGACGGGTAACCCGGTACTGCGTTCTTCTGTTGCGATCTAGTCCCAGGGCTTGGTTGTCTTTGATAAACAAATCCGTCGCGTCAATGACTGTTCCAGTAGAATCAGTTTTTCTGGATTTGATTGGGAACTTCTGCAGGATAGGCTCCAAGTTAGAAGCCTCTACCGCCTTGGAAATGGGTAAGGAATCAGCAGCATAGTTGTTAAGAGAAACGACCTTTAACAAAATGTCGTCCTGATTTTTTTCCCAACGCACCATCATGTTGGTGGTATTTTCTCCGCCATAGCCAATGCCGTCGGCAGTTTTTGCAATACGAACCACCATCAACATGTCTCTACCGAGAAGAGAGTCTGTTATTTCGTAGAAATACTTGTCTTCTACTTGGTGTACCTTAAATAGTCCTACCTTGGTTTTTGCCTTGGCAGTAATGACTTCTTTGTAGGGTTTGGGTCCATTGGCTGCAGCACCAGGACCTCCTGGAGCACTAGGTCTTGCCGGTGCCGGTCCAGCAGGAGCGGGTGTATCTGCATCTTTTTTCTTTTTTTGCTGTGCAAAGGAATCCTCCGCTTGTAGCATAGCGCCCATGAGGCCTAGCACAAATGCGATTTTCCTAAGCAACTTGGGGAAGGGTGTATTCATAGCTTGTTTCTAATTTTTTCTAAAATATACTAACTTCCAAAGGAGTATGTTAGGCTTGTGAAAAAACTAATTTTTTGACAGGCGGTTCTCTATTAAAATCAAAGGCATTGGAACAGCGTAAACAGGAGGTGTTGATTGTAGGTGGAGGGCTTGCAGGCTTGGTCGCCTCCTTGCTTTTGGTCAAAAATGGACATTTTGTCACCTTAGTAGAGAAGAAAGTGTATCCTTTTCACCGGGTTTGTGGAGAGTATGTATCCAATGAAGTGCTTGATTTTTTAAAGCGAAATGACCTCTATCCACATTTTCTGGAACTCCCTCGTATCGACACCTTCGAGTTTTCAGACACTCGAGGCAAATCCGTATTCCTACCCCTAGATCTGGGGGGATTTGGAATCAGCCGGTACCAGTTGGATCTCTGGCTGTACCAACTTGCTTTGAAGCAAGGGGTAAAATTCCTAACGGGGACCTCCGTGACCGATCTGGTGTTTCTGGAAAAGGAAGATGTCTTTGAAGTCAAACTTTCTGACTTCCAAGTGCTGCAGGTACCTGTGGTTTTGGGGGCTTTTGGCAAGAGGAGCAAACTGGATCAGGTTCTAGAGCGACCTTTTTTTACAAAACGCAGCCCCTACATCGGAGTTAAGTACCATGTCCAAGCGGAAGGCTGCACCAATACCGTGGCCTTGCATAATTTTCAGGGAGGTTATTGTGGATTCAATGCCATTGAGGAAGGAAAGTTTAACCTTTGCTATTTGGGTAATCGGGACCAACTCAGACAATATGGATCCATTGAAGAAATGGAACGAGCGGTGTTGTGGAAAAACCCACTGCTCAAACGAATTTTTGAGGATAGTACCTTCCTCTGGGACAAGCCTGAGGTAATTACCGAAATCAATTTTGAGCGAAAAAAGCCGGTAGAAAATCACCTACTCCTCCTAGGCGATGCGGCAGGCTTAATTACCCCGCTCTGCGGAAATGGGATGGCCATGGCTATGCACTCTGCCTTTTTAGTGACCGAAGCGCTTCGAGAAGGGAGGACCAGACAGGAAGTGGAGCAGCGTTACAGGCAAGGTTGGAATGCCCAGTTTTACCAGCGCCTTGGGGTAGGACGGGCCATTCAGGAACTTTTTGGCTCGGGTAAGGGATCAGTTATCGCCAGAAACCTTATCCAGCGCCTGCCATTTGTGGCGCGTACCCTGCTCAAAAACACGCACGGACAGCCTTTTTAATCTCAGCTAAACACCTGCAGAATCTGGGTGTTCTCAAGGAAATAGTAAATGAAAAAGGCATTTAGGGAGATTGCTGAGAGGAAATTCATGCCCATAGCCCAACTGTAGGTCGCGTATTTTTCCGATTCCCGAAAGATAAATCCTAGCCAAAGGAGAAAAAATAGTCCGATAGGTGCCATCGCAGCCAAGTAGTATTCGACGATAGGTGTTTGGCCTTTGTCCACAAAATACCAGACAAAAGCTGAGGCAGTCAGCGCAAAAAATAGTGCAGAAAAAGCAAAGGTGCCCTTGATCCCAAGAACTAGGCTTAGCGTGCGGTCCCCTCTACGGGAATCTTCTCCGTGCTGGTATACCTGGGTTAGGGGATAATTGCCCCAAAGCATCAAGCTGGTAAGGAATCCTGGGAGAAGCACATGTGGTTTGAATAGGACCTCCCAACCCAGGTTGCTCAGCCCGGCATAAGCCATGGCAAAGGTGAAATAGCCTTGGAACAGTCCGGCAATCACCCAGCTGATCCAGGCGTATTTTTTCAAGCGTATCGCTGGATGACTGTAGGCCATGCTAACCAATCCATATAGGCCAAGCATACTGGCAAACTCCCATTTGATCCATGCCCCCAGTGCCAAAGCAATTCCAAAAAATATCAGAGACCAGGCGAGCAGGTCTTTGGTTACCTTGGGTGGACGCTTTAGGCCTCCAATACTTTCCTCGTCCTTGTCATAGTAACTGTTGTAGCCATTGCTGCTGGGGTAGAGAAACAGGTGTAAACTCAAAAAAACCAGCAGCATGCGTTCCCCATTGTGGTTGGGAGTCAAGGCTAAAGCGAACAAAAAAACAGGCAATAAAAAAAATGAAAAGGGAATGCGGAGGTGCAGTAAGGTGGAGCGAGTGATCATAAGATTTGGTTCTTGAGAGCCTAATGTACAGCTATTTCGAAAAGCCGTCTTCAGCAGACTAAATTAGAACTATTTGCGTAACTTGGATCTATGAATTCCAGTATCGTCAGTATCGGCCTTTCCAACCCAGGAGCGCCTATACCACAAGCGGAAATCGCCCGCTTTATGCAGTTGGCTCACCAACTGGATGGGCAAGAGCGAAGAAGGCTTGATTTTTTATATCGAAAGTCAGGGATTGATTTCCGCCATAGTGTATTGAATGATTTCCAAAAAGAAGAGGTCAATGACTTCAGCTTTTTTCCGAGGAATAAAGAATTGAATCCTTTTCCAAGCACCTCGGCGCGGATGCATGTATTTGAAGCAGAGGCGGTAGGGCTGGCAGAGCAGGCAGCTCGAAATGCGCTGAAGCAAGCTGAGGTAGAGGCATCCTCCCTTACCCACCTGATTTTGGTTTCTTGTACTGGCATGGTGGCTCCTGGCGTGGAGCTAGAGTTGATGCGGCGCATGGGGATTCCTAGCGGAGCGGAGCGCTACTGCATTCATTTTATGGGTTGCTACGCGGCCTTCACGGGTCTGAGACTAGCCGATCAACTGGTAAAAGCCAATCCACAAGCCCGAGTGTTGGTAGTATCCGTAGAACTTTGCACACTGCATTTTCAAAAAGAATATACCGAAGACAATCTCCTGGCCAATTCCCTCTTTGGGGATGGGGCTGCTGCAGGCCTGGTGATGCAGTCCGATAAAGGCCTCCTGATAAAAAATTACCTGAGCGAGGTCCTTTGGGAAGGGGAAAAAGACATGGCTTGGAAAATTGGTGACTTTGGTTTTGAGATGCGACTCAGTCAGTACATCCCTTCCTTGCTCAACCAAGGTATTCGGAGATTGCGCAATCTTTTTGAAGACAAGTTCAACTTTTCAAAAGTGCGCCATGTGGCCATACACCCTGGGGGAAAGCAGATTTTGATTCAAGTGCAGAAGGCTTTTGGCTTGTCGCCCGAAGTCAATCAACATGCGTTGGAGGTGCTGCGCACTTGTGGCAACATGTCCTCAGCCAGTATCTTATTTGTCTTGGAGCGCATGCTGCAAGATCCCAGCATTCAAGGAGATATTCTTGCCTTGGGCTTTGGTCCAGGGCTGACCTTGGAAACCACCCACTACGAGAAGCGATGAGTATTTTTGCACAGCGCTCCCGCGAAAAGGAAATCATGGACGATCTGGACTGCTCCGGACCCGTATTGGAACAGACGCTTAGTGAGTTGAAAACCATCAACCGCTGGTTGGGGGGAAATAAAGTAACCACACAGGGATTGACTGAGGTCGTTCAGCGCTTTCCCCAAGAACAATACAGTGTGGTAGACCTGGGTTGTGGTGGTGGAGATATGCTTGCCGTGATGCAGGATTGGGCCCGGCAACATCGCCTCTCGATTCAGCTGATCGGGGCGGATGCCAATGCGCATACCATCGCGCTTGCCCAGCAGCGACAGCAGCAGCTCCAAGGGATCCGTTGGCAAGTAGCCAATGTCTTTGACCCCACATTCTTTGAGGAGCAGGTGGATATTGCTACCTG
>SXYU01000283.1 GCA_005788235.1 Cytophagales bacterium | reverse complement strand
GGTACGGTAGCGGCTTCGGTATTCAGGAAGTTTCAAATTTTCCAAAAGTGCAGGTATGGATTCCCCTTCGATTTTTGCAGGAGAGACCAAAGGTCGGGAAGGGTAGGTCACCCGATAGATGCGTCCGTGCACATGGTCTCTTAAGGGATCTCTTGCGTTGTGCTGCATGTGTCCGATAAGGATATTGTGCCAATCCACAATATACAGAGATCCATCAGGAGCTATTTCCATGTCCACTGGTCTAAAATTGCGGTCTGAGGAAACCACCAAATCTTGCCGCCACTTGCTGGTAAATCCAACCGTGTCGTCTAGTATTTGGTGTTGTTTGGTACCCAAAAATCCAATGGTATTGTTGATGATCAAATCGCCCTGAACGTCTTCTGGAAAATGTCTGCTAGAGATAAATTCCAGTCCAGAAGTAGGGCGAACCATGTGGTCTTTTTCAATGAGGTTTGGTCCTTTGAAGTTTCCATTTCCATAGCGGGGAAGCGTAGATCCTGGCAGCATCCAATTGACATTGGGGCCGGAGGTTTCTGCGTAGAAGTTCTGTCCCCAGCGGTCAAAGGCAATGCCCCATGGATTGGGAATGCTGACCTGGTTTACCCGCTCCAACTTGTGTCGTTTGGGTTCGTAGCGGTAAAATCCCCCATTGGTTCCTCTTACAGGACCGTAGGAAGTTTCCACATTGGTATGCAAAAACACCCCCTCAGCCATGTAGATTGCTCCGCTTTCGTCCGCTGCAAATGCCGAGATGGCGTGGTGGGTGTCGTGGTCATCAAATCCAGAAAGTAGAATAGTTTTCTTATCTGCTTTATCGTCTCCATTGGTATCTTCTAGCAAAATCAAATTTGGACCTTGGGACACATATACTCCTTCTGCGGCAAGTTCGAAGCCTACGGGGATGTGAAGGTTGTCTGCAAAGATCGACTGCTTATCCGCCTTCCCATCGCCATTTGTATCTTCCAAGATGAGCAATTTGTCTGAAGGGCGTGGATCCCCAGGCTTGTAGTGTGGGTAGCTCGGCATGGTCGCCACCCGTCGTCTGCCCTTGTTGTCAAAGGAGAGCTGCACGGGATTGGCAAGATCTGGAAACTCTTTTTCAGAGGCAAATAAATCTATTTTGTAGCCCTCAGGCACTTTCATTGTTTTGAGGGCATCTTCACCATACAGGTAGGTAAGGCTACCATTGGCTTCTGGGTTGTAGTTGGTGGTCACTTCTGGCAGTGACTTGGTTTTTGCATCCGCAGCCTGGAGGTCTTTAATTTTTCCTTGACTAGCTTCCCAGATGGCCGTGTCGCGAATGGCAGTCATCTGGCGGATTTTCTCTAATTCAAAAGGATAGTTATCCGGACCAAAAGGATCGTAGCGTCTACCAAATACATGGACTCCATTCGGGATTTTGTAGTCATTGTGCCAAAACCAGTTTTTCTCCATCACCGCCTGTTGGATCAGGTCACGGTGGGCAACCGCTTTTTGCTCAGCCTTCCCGAATACCTTGTCAGCAAGGAGCACGGCTAATTTTTCATAGCCCGCTTCATTAAGTTGGCTGCCATCTAGGGTGAGTGGTTCGGCACTAGCTGCATACCAACTTTTACTTGGTGTAAAAGCATCCACAAAGACGATTTGGTGCTTTTTGGCTACTTCTTCCATGGCTTCGGTGTAGCGCTGTAAGTTTTCGTTTTCTAGCTTCCCGTTGGGGACATCCTTGATCTCCGATAAGTCCTCAAAGGCGATGGGAGACACTAAGGCAAGTTGCGGAGCTGCCTTTCCATTGTAGCGCTGGGCTTTGGAATGAAGGATCCAAGCTTCCAGTTCGTCCTTGAAATTTTGAAGTTTGGCTTCCCCTTGGAAGGATTCATTGAATCCAAAAAAACCGATGACCACATCAGCCTTCAATCGGGTTAACCACTGATCAGGTTTTTCAAAAAAACCTTCTGAGCCAGATTTGGTGGCATACTCCTCTTGAAATTCTTCGGCTCCTGGAAACGCCCAAGGATCGTTGGTGCCTGACCGAGGGCGAAATCCAGGGGTATCTCCAGGATCACAGAGGTTGCGAATAAGCAGGGTGCTATCGGGGTATCGGAGGTATAATTCTGTCTCCAAACCACCAAAGTCAATCATCCTTGAACCCAAGTTATTGCCTACTAAGGCAATTCGGGTTTCCTTTCGCAGTTCCAAGGTAGGCCCGGAGGTGCAACTAAAAAGTGCGAAAAGTACAAATAGGAGTACGGGAGTGCAGTTGAGGTTGCGCATGGCGATCATTCTGGGCTTGATATTTTACTTAATACTAAGCAGAATGAACTCAATTGTCAATTTCTTTTCGCCAATTGTGCAAAAATTGAAAATTACATTTTGCGAATTGACTATTTAAAAACTCAACTAAAACTCTTTTTAAACACATTAAATTTTTAACTGTAAATCAACTGGCACTTTCAGGTAATAAAAAAAATATTAGGCTATAGATTTGAGTTTTGGCCTATTTCAAATGACCCATTGAGTGCCTAAAGATGAAAATAAGAAGTGAAAGAGGGGTGCGATTTTTTTTGGAGCAGATTCAATTTTGGCTTGACTTAGTTAAAAAAAATTGTAGTTCAATCTAGTGAAAGGGAACCCAACTTACATCAAAACTACACGCAAGCTCTTCGCTCCCTGTGCTCCAATGACCAAGGATTGCTCAATATCTGCGGTTTTGGAAGGTCCAGCAAGGAATAGTCCAAAGCCGGAATGGGCCACTGCTATTTTATCGTAGCCCTGATGTAGGGTGTCTTCTAGCTTATTGCGATCGAGGACTATCACTAAATGCTCGGTAGCAAAGGGTAGCGCACGAAGGCCTAGTTGAGTATCCTCAAGCCAAATGGCACCGTTCTCCGCAATTCCAAATTGCCCGTCGAGAATTGCTACTTCCAAAGTTTCCAAGTCATGCGGATCCTCCGGCAAGGGAAGGGTCCTGAGTTCGGGGAAATGTCTGGAAAGTGAAATCACTTTTGAAAATCCTGAAGTAGAAAACCATTTTTTGAAATCACTTTTGGTCATTACTTCCCCCTTGTTGCTGGAGATGGACTGCGTAAATCGTTCAGCTAAGTTTCCTGGGCTGCTGAAATTAGGGATATCAGGTAGCACCTTGGGTTCGAGGATCAGCTCACGAATAGCACCTAAGATTTTTTTTCTGCTGCTCATGACCTGTTTTTTTGATACCACTGTTGAAAAGATTCCTTAGGAGGATCAGGGAGGTTTCTGTTTTTCCCCCAGATATTCAGAGGATGATAAATCAGGCTATTGGGAAGGGATTTTAGTGCATTCCGCATCATGCTCCCAGAAATTTTGTAGGCTAGAGGACTCTTAAATATTCCGTTTGCCAACTTCATGGATAGCCCTTTGGCAAATTCGCCATGTGTTTTGGTTACCTCTTGTCTCCATTCATACAATTGCTCGTGAATGTTGATTTTTACTGGACAAACATCGGTGCAGCTGCCGCAAAGCGTGGAGGCAAAGGGAAGGCTGCTGTGCTTTTTGAGATCTAGCCCTGGGGATAAAATAGAGCCAATGGGTCCTGGAACCGTGCTGTTGTAACTGAATCCTCCACTTCGGCGATAAATGGGGCAGGTGTTCATGCAGGCCCCACATCGGATGCATTTGAGGGAGTTTCTAAATTTTTCTCGTGCCAGCTGGGCCGTACGTCCATTATCCACTAGGATGATGTGAATTTCTTTTCCGGGTGATGGATTTCTGAAATGCGAGTTGTAGTTGGTGATGGGCTGCCCAGTGGCCGATCTTGCTAGCAAGCGAAGGAATACCCCCAGGTCTTTCCGCCTGGGGAGGATTTTTTCGATACCCATGCATGCAATATGTACCTGAGCCAGGTGAACACCCATGTCCGCGTTGCCCTCATTGGTGCAAACCACAAACTCCCCTGTCTCTGCAATTCCAAAGTTAACTCCCGTGATCGCCACCTTGGCACCAAAGAATTTCTCCCGTAAGTGAATTCTTGCCGCCTGCGTGAGGTAGGCCGGATCCTCATTTCCTTTTTCGGTATGGAGCTTCTCGTGAAAAAGTTCGGAAATCTCTCTCTTTTTCAGGTGGATTGCAGGCAACACAATGTGGCTTGGGGGCTGATTGAGAAACTGGACGATACGCTCCCCAAGGTCGGTATCCACTACTTCGACGCCGTGTTTTTCCAAGTAGGGATTGAGGTGACACTCCTCGGTGAGGATGGACTTACTTTTGACCACCGCCTTGCAGTTTTGCTGTTGGAGGATTTCCAGCACCAGCCGATTGTGTTCCTCGCTGTCTGCTGCCCAATGGACAATGATTCCATTTTTTATAGCATTACGCTCAAATTCCTCCAGGTAGTCGGCAAGATTTGCAAGGACATAGTCCTTGATGCCGGAGGCCAACTCCCGTAATTGTTCCCACTCGGGAATGCCTTTGCTGACTTTGTCTCGCTTGTCGCGAACAAACCAAAGTGTTTCATCGTGCCATTTTGATTTTTGGCTATCCTTTAGAAATTCAGTAGCATTCTCCGGATGTGTCATAACAGGGCCTTGTTTAGGATTTCAGCTAGGTGTAGAAACTTCAGTTCTTGCTTGGATCGGGTAGCAATGCCTTGCAAGTGCATGATGCAGGACATATCTCCACCAGTAAGAATCTCTGTTTTGTGCTGTTGGTGATCTGCTAACCTGTCTTTACCCATTTGTATGGATAGCGCTTCTTCGGTCACGGCAAAAGTCCCTCCAAAGCCACAACACTCGTCAGTTCTGCTGAGTTCGACCCATTCCAATCCTTCCAGATTTTCTAGAAGCTTTCTGGCCTTATTGTAGGGAGGTTGGTTGAGTTCCGATCCAGAGGAGAGGTGTAGTCCACGCTGCCCATGGCAGGAGGAGTGAAAGCCTACTCGATGGGGAAATTTACCCTCCAACTTTTCTATTTTCAATACGTCGGTGATGAATTCGATGAGTTCATAGATTTTATGTTCCAGAGCTTTCTGTTCTTTTTCTAGCCCAGCAATCGCAGGAAAGTGCTCTTTTACATGCAGTGTGCAGCTCCCTGAGGGACAAACCACATAGTCATAATCATTGAAAGTCTCGATAAAGTGGCTTGCTGTGCCTACTGTATCCCGTGCATAGCCCGCATTCGCAAGCGGCTGTCCACAGCAGGTTTGGCCCAAAGGGTAGGTTACCTGGCAACCTAATTTTTCCAACAATTCCAAGGTTGCAATGCCTACTTGGGGGTAGAATTGGTCCACGTAGCAGGGAATAAACAAGGCAACGGATGGGGAATTGGCTTTCATTGGGGTAAGTTAAGCGCTAGGGTTCATATTCACGAGCATTGCTGCCCCTAAAGCGGAGCCATTTGGAAAATCACTTGGAATAAGTTCGATTCCAGGAAGTTTCCTGCGCAGCAGTTCAAGAAAAATCGGGTTTGCATTGAACCCTCCATCTACAAACAGCCGAGTAACAGGTGCGCCCTCCAATACAAGCTTGACAGAGGCGGCTTGAATGCTGGTCAACTCATGGAGGAAGGTGTAATACGCTTCTGTAAATTCGGAGAAACTACCCCAATCGCTGAAACCTCCATTAGCTATTCCAAAATTTTCTGGTTTAATGTGGTGGAAGCGAATTCTTTTTGTAGGCTGGCCGCTGACTTTTTGGTACCAGGATTCTTCGAATTGAAGTTTTTTGTAGGTACCCAAGGGAAGTTGCCAGTAGGCATACATTTCTTCCACTTGGTACTTGTGTTCCTCTCCGATAAACAGGCGGGAGATCTTGATGGGCTGCCCAGAAATACTTAAAAACTGGAGGCAATCTTGGGTCAACTCCGATTCCGAAAGTGGAGCCTTGTTGAAAGGATTGATGCTGATTGCCCAGGTGCCCGTAGACAGCAGGGCGAAGGCTTGGGTTTCCTGCTTCAAGTAGGGTAGAAGGGCTGCTGAAGAGTCATGAACTCCAATTCCACAAGGGATTCCACCTAACTCAGGCTTGGTTTTTAAAAGTGAATCTCCGGGTAATATGGATGCCTGTAGCCGTTCTATTCCTTCTCGTTTCACCCAATCGTGGTAGTCGTTCTTTTCAAAATCCCATAATGCGGTATGGCAACCGATACTACTGTAGTCAGACACAAATTGGCCAGTAAAAATCAAGCTTAGGTACTGCGGAAGGTGAAGGCTCCTTCGGATTTTTTGGAATACCTCTGGCTTTTTATACTTGAGAAAATAGAGCTGCAGGCCTGAATTCAGCATGGCCAAGGGAGGGGATGAAGTCTCCTTGCAAAAGGCAAATTTTCCTCCATTTTCGGAATAAAACCGTTCCAATAGCTCTTCTGGAAATGGTTTTAAGTAATCGTACAATGGGGCGATGGGCTCACCATCAAGGTCAGTATGAACAAAAGATGCGCCATGTCCAGAAAAATTAAGCCGCTTAATTTCAAATTCAGTGGAATTCAAGGCCGCATGAAATGTGTCTAGCATCCAGTCGCGAAGGGGTAGCACAGGTTCACTAGGGAATTCGTCCTCATCAGGAATTGGATCTAAACGGGTGTAACTATGAAACACCTCTCTGAGATTTTGATCAAAGAGAAAGAATTTTTTGTTGGTTTTCCCGATGTCGAATACGGCTGTTACTGGAATTTTTGACATAGGAATAATAAAGTTTGATGGGAGAAAAGGTAGGTTTCTTTGGTGGTAGCGAGAGCGAGTACTTTTTTAAAGAGACTTTCTCAATGTCATTCTAAATGGGTTTTTGACAGGGATTCGTTCGTCAATTCCTAAAATTTGATTAGCAATTGTTTTACCCATCTGCTCAAAATCGGTGGAGATGGTCGTAATCCCTTGGGCAAGAATTTCCTTCAAAGGAGTATCGTTGTATGAAATAACACCCAATTCTCTTCCCAACTTTAACAATTGTTCACGCGATTTTTTTACCAAGGTTACCAAGTCTGATTCAGCTAAAACCACATAGCAATCACCAGTTAACAGGGGTTCGTCATCCTCCAGGCCGTCTACAATTAAATTTTTAAAGTCATGGAAAAAACAAAAACGCTTAAATCCATCCATGATCTCTACGGGGTAAAGCTCCCCCTTGGGAAATACTAAAATTAACCTTTGGTATTTTTTTAAATGCAGAATACCTGACTCAAGCGCCTCAAAAATATCTTTTACAAAATCCTGATAAACTCCTGGAAATTCGTTTTCAAAGCCTTTCACTGCGCGATCGATAATTAACAGTTTTTCTTTGGGGATTTTTTTGATCAGATCACAAGCATCCTCTGGGTGCCCGTTTTGATCAAAGAAGTGGGGCGCAAGGACGTAATGGTTGTAATTTCCAAGATTTTGCTCCAATAACTCTTGAAGTAGATTTCTATTGTAATGGTGAATATATAAATCCACCGTAGCCTTAGAGCCAAGGGTTGTAATTATGGAATAATAAATCAGTTTTTTGTAGGAGCTTAGTTTATTGAAAAGGAGCAATACTCTCAGCTTCTGTTCTGTTTTTGTTGAAGAAATATAAAATCCTTTTCCCCGTACGGAGGAAATTATTCCTCTGTCTCGTAGTTCGTTGTATGCTTTTTCTACCGTATCTCGGGATAATAACAAATCAAAACTGGTCTCGTTTATGGAAGGAATTCTATCTCCTACTTTTAGTTTTCCCTTTTCAATATCCTCCAAGATCAGGTTGACCACCTGCAGGTACTTCGGCGTGGGTGAATCCTTCGATATTTTTTCAGATTTGTCCAAATGCATACCAATAAGAGATAATTAGAAAGATAATCGATTATTGATAAACTAGTTAACGAGGGAAGGCTGCCGAAAGTCCTGCATCCACATTCAACATATTTCCAGTTGTTTTGGATAAAAGCCCACTTACAAAAACAAAAGCAGCATCCGCAATGTCACTGACTTTTACACTTTCTTTTAGGAGTGTTCTATCGGCATAAAATTGTGGTAGGTCTTTGACTTCAATGCCATAAGCTTTTGCTCTATTTTCTGCCCAGCCTCCTTCCCAAATATTTGAATTTTCAATTACGGCATCAGGATTTATCACATTGACTCGGATTTTGTTTTCCGCAAGTTCCGCTGCCATCAACCTCGACATATGAAGTTGTGCTGCCTTCACTGTGCCATATGCGACATTTTTGGGGCCAGCGACTAGGGCGTTCTTGCTGACCACATTGATGATGTCTCCACCTAATCCTTGGCGGCGCATCAAGTCAACTCCTACTTTAGAAACATGATATTGCCCCATGACAAGAATGTTGTTTAATTGATTCCAATCTTGGTGTGTATGGTCTTCAAAAGCCTTTGATATTGAAATGCCTGCATTATTCACTACAATATCTACTCCTCCAAACTTCAAACAGGTAGCTTGAATGGCTCCAGCTAAGCTTTCAGTATCGGTTACATCCAATAGCACACCCAGTACCACATCTTTACCATATTCCCTTTCAAAATTTGCTAAAGCACCTTGAAGTCTTTCTTCGTCGATATCTGTCAATACTACACAGGCCCCTTCCTGAACAAATTTCTCCGCAATACCTTTTCCAATGCCACCTGCACTTCCTGTTATTAAAGCTATTTTTCTAGAAAGTGGTTTTTCTTTTGGCATTCGTTGCAACTTTGCTTCTTCGAGAAGCCAGTATTCAATATCAAATGCTTCTTGAAGAGGAAGGGATACATATTCAGATACCGCTTCTGCACCACGCATGACATTTATGGCATTCATGTAAAATTCAGAAGCAACTCTACTCGTTTGTTTATCCTTGGCAAAACTAAACATTCCCACTCCTGGCCACAGGATGATCACTGGGTTTGAATCTCTAATCGCAGGACTAGTTTTGTGCTTGTATTTTTGGTAATACGAAACGTATTGTTCACGGTAAGCTTTAAAGGCAAGACTTACTTTTTCTTTAATCGGGACCAAATCACTCAAATCTGAATCTGGCGCAAGGTCAAGAATTAGTGGGCTTATTTTTGTTCTAAGAAAATGATCGGGACAGCTGGTTCCCATAGGGGCAAGCCGTGGCAGGTCCCGACTGTTAATAAATTCCATGACCACATCCTTGTCTGAGAACGTGCCAATCATACGGGATGTTGAAGAGGCTAATCCACGAAGTAAGGGTGCAATTCGAGCGGCTTGGCTCATCCGTTGTTCCGTCGGTAAAGACTTGATTTTTTCACCACCAAAAACTGGCCGTGTTTTACCATAGTTTTCAGCAAGAAATGCTGAGGCAGTTTCAATAACTTCTAAACTATTCAGGTAGCATTCATTGGAAGTTTCTCCCCAAGTGAATAAACCATGGCCACCTAGCATAATGCCTCTAATCCCCGGGTTTTTATCAAGGGCATCCTTAATCTTCAATCCGAGATCAAATCCTGGGCGCTGCCAAGGAACCCAAGCAATCGCACCCTTCCAAAGATCTTGGGTTATTTGTTTACCATCTTTGGATGCTGCAATTGCAATTGCAGCATCTGGATGAAGGTGATCAATATGCTTGAATGGTAAAAAACCATGAAGAGGTGTATCTATAGAAGGCGCCTTTGAGGCCAAATCATAAATACAGTGGTTAAATAGTTCCACCATTTCATCTTCAAATTCTATCCCTCTATATATATTTTTTAAAGCCCTTAATTTTCCTACATCTAATCCTGCTAATCCAGACCTTTTCATTGTTCCGATATCTCCTCCCGAACCCTTAATCCACATGACCTCAATTGGCTCCTTTGTGAGCGGATCAAGTTCAATGGTCTTGCAGGAAGTGTTCCCTCCTCCATAATTTGTGATTCTTAGGTCTGCACCGAGCAGATTTGATCGGTAAATTAAAAGGTCTACTTCGTTTCCTTGAAATGCTAACGCTTTATCGTCGTCCCAGAAATAACTGACATAATTAAAACTCATAATTGGTGCATTCATAGGAAAGTTGGTCTATTGAGTAATTCAAATTTGAATTAATTCAAACGATGAAGTATCCTGTAGTGTCTTGAGTAAATATCTTTCAATTTAAAAAAATCTCTCCTCAAAACCCTTTAATTTCCTTAAAAATTTCCCCTGACAGGGCAGGATAGCCTTGGAAAGTTATTTTTGTTTATTTCTAACATAAATCAAGTCTGTATGAGCCAAGCAGGACTAGTTAAAAAATTAATACCCCAAACTAATGAATTTGAGCGGATGCCTGTACCTGAAGCTCACTTAAAAGGAAGTAAAAGCTTTCTTGGAATGTTTTTAGGTGAGCATACTGCTGGTACTGAATTTGTTATTGGACCCTTATTTGTAGCGCATGGTGTGGGTGCAGTTGACTTAATCTTGGGTTTAGTGATTGGTAATTTGCTTGCTGTTTTAAGTTGGGGTTTGGTCACAGCGCCTATTGCTACAGCCAAGCGCATGACTTTGTATTATCAGTTGGAAAGAATTACCGGAAAAAACTTAGTTCGATGGTACAATTTGGTCAATGCCCTTATGTTTTGTTTCTTGGCAGGATCCATGATTGCTGTTTCTGCTACTGCGGTAGGAATCCCTTTCGACTTAAAAATGCCCAGTTTGAATGATTGGCTTCCTCAAACTTTCGGTTGGGTAATTACCGTTTTTTTAATGGGTGCGGTAATCACCTTTGTAGCTATTCAAGGATATAATCAAGTTTCCAAGTTTGCTAATATAATGTCGCCTTGGATGATATTAGTTTTTTTAGCTGCAGGAATTGTTGGGCTGTCACAGTTGGGTGTCACTTCGTTTGAAAGTCTAGGTACCATAGCTCAGGAGATTATATGGAATGGAATCCCATTACCTGGGATGTCTCGTTTTTCAATTTGGCATATCATCTTCTTTGCTTGGTTTTGTAATATGGCAATGCATATCGGGATGTCTGATCTAACTATCTTGAGGTATGCTAAAAACTGGACTTCGGGATTCACGGTTTTTGCTGGGTTATTTTTAGGTCATTTTATAGCTTGGATCGCTTCTGGGATTTTGTATGCTTCATTTTTACAAGCAAATTCTGGTTCCCAAGAATTTGCCCCAGGACAAATTGCTTACCAAACCCTAGGAATTGCAGGAGCAGTATGTGTTATTATTGCTGGTTGGACCACCGCAAACCCAACCATTTATCGTGCAGGATTAGCATTGCAAGGAATTTTTCCGAAAGTTCCTACTTGGAAAATTACCTCAATTGTGGGAATCATTACGAGTTTAGCGGCTTGTTTTCCTGCTCTAGTCATGAAGCTACTTGATTTTGTAGCGATTTATGGATTACTCCTTATGCCAATGGGTGCGGTAATTTTTGCTGATTTCTATCTTGCAAAAAAAATAGGCTTTCGCGCTGAAGCCTGCTTAGCGAATAAAACAAATTTCAATTTCCCTGCTTTTTTAAGCTGGGTAGTTACTCTTGTTTTTTGTTTGGGATTAAACCAAATCTATGGGGTTGAAATATTCTTTCTTGGCCTTCCAGGTTGGTTTTTAGCAGTCCTGATTTTTATCACTTTATCCAAAATTTACTATCCCATTAAAAACCCTTCCTCAACATGAAAAATGTACTTAAAATTGGTTCTTACTTGGGGCTAATTCTGACGATAATCCCCCCTCTACTCTTCTTTTATGGTAAACTAGATTTAAAGACTATGAATCTTTGGCTAGGTATCGGTATGATCTTGTGGATGATTACCGCTCCATTTTGGATAAATGCAGCCAAAGAAGCTGAATAACTAGTATTTTGTATTAAAATGAGTTGATTTTACTGCTTTTCTTTTAAAACTTAACAAGTACTTTGGGTAGCTCTCTCCATTTAAATTGTGTAAAATTCAAGTGGGCCCATCCCTTCCTTTTTTCCCATTTAATCCATTCGTAATTATCCCGTTTGTATGACAACAGAATATCATTTAAGAGCTTTTAATTTATTATCTGATCAATTATCAAGCAAAGGGATGGATGTTGGAAATCTGATTATTCAACTAGCGTCATTTCAAATCGCTGTCCCTAGCTGGGCGCTTGGAACAGGAGGAACCCGATTTGGGAGGTTTCCAATGGGTGGGGAGCCAAGGAATCTTGAAGAAAAACTCGCCGACATAGCCCTATTGGCTCAAATAACCAAGCGAACAGACTCAATTTCTCTCCATTTCCCTTGGGATTTCACCAACAATTTTGGTGAAATCAAACAAATAGCTGCGCAGGTTGGAGTTAAATTTGATGCAGTAAATAGCAACACATTTCAAAATTATGGCCAACAACATTCTTATAAAATGGGTTCGCTTTGTCACGTGGAAGCTTCTACTCGAGCCCAAGCTATTGAACACAACCTTGAGGTAATTGAATATGGTAAGCAGATAGGAAGTAATGCATTAACAATTTGGTTGGCTGATGGAAGTAATTTTCCAGGACAAGTTAATTTTAGGGAGGCCTTGCAGCGTACCTCAGAATCCTTGCAGAAGATTTACACAGCGCTACCGGAGGATTGGAAATTATTAGTGGAATACAAACCTTACGAACCTAACTTTTACCATACTGTTATCCCAGATTGGGGAACTTCAGCATTTTTGTCTAGGCAGCTAGGGCCGCAAGCCAAGGTTTTGGTTGATTTAGGGCATCATTTACCCAATACAAATATTGAGCAAATTGTGGCCACATTGATGCATCAAAATTTACTAGGTGGGTTTCACTTTAATGACAGCAACTATGGAGATGATGACCTTAGCACTGGAAGTGCTAAGCCCTACCAGCTTTTTTTAATCTTCTGCGAATTAATTGGAGGAGTAAATGATGGAGCTCAAGCATGGAATTCAATTTCTTGGATGATAGATGCAAGTCACAATACAAAAGATCCATTAGAGGATTTAATTCAAGCGCTTGAGTCAATTTCCCAAGCATTTGCTAAGGCGCTTATTGTAGATCGAATAAAACTCACTCATTGTCAAAACTCGGGTGATGTAGTGGGAGCACAAGAAGTGTTACAAGAAGCATTTTTGACAGATATCCGGCCTCTGATTCGAGAGGCAAGAATCCAATCTGGAGGAGAACCTGATCCGTTGGCGTTTTTTAGAAAAGAAAAAATTAGAGAGGGGTTAATCAAAAAACGAGGAACTACTATTTTAGCCACAGGGCTTTAATACCTAATTTTTGCTGGAGTTCTCTTTTTAACCACTCCTTGAATTTTTGATTGGTCTTGACACACTTGATTCAGGAGCCAGATCCCCTGCACAAAATATGGGGGCTACTTCTTTCTAAATGGCTTCAAATTTCCTTTGGATTACCTGCAATCCTACCTGTAGCTCCATAGGTGTAGTGACCAGTTCGGATAATCATTCCCAGACAGGCAGTCCAGTCCATTGAATTTCAACCCCTAATTTTGTGGATTTTGAGTAAAAAATGGGTAATCATGTTATTTTTAAACGTCTTTTTTGGAGTAATAAACGGCCTCATTCTTTTTAAGGAACGATTTTTTAAAAAACCCTAGTAGGTATCCTGTGGTGTCCTGCTTATAAATATTTGGTTTTCTGAACTTTATGCAGGATTCAACAGGATAGCATAAACCAATTTGATGGGGATATTTAGAAATATTAACACTTACTTTAAGTTTCATTTACAATTACTCTAAACCCATTTCTATGAAAAACCTCCAATTATTTAGGGTAAAATTCCGATTT
>SXYU01000282.1 GCA_005788235.1 Cytophagales bacterium | reverse complement strand
ATAAAAAAACAAGCCATACAACAGAAAAAAGGCAGATAGCATCAAGTAGGTCCGACTTTTCTTATGTCGCAAAATCAACTTCCACTCCAAGTTTGCCAATTCCCCTGCCACCCCAAATCGGGAAAAAAGGCCAAAACTTTGCCCCGCCACCCGGTACTCTTCCTCTTCTCCAAGTTCCTCCAAATACGCATGGGACACATAAAAACGATAGGAAATGGTATACACCAGTCCGAGAAGCAGAAGCATCCCCACCAAAGGAAAAATGCTTTGAGTTGCTACCGTAAAGAAGGGAGAAAGGACTGCACCCACATTGAACCAACCTAGGTAGGTTGATCCTCCAGATAGCAGCACCACTAGAAACACTAACCCCAAACCGATCAAGCTGTCCTCAAACCGTTGCTTAAACCAGAGCATAAACCAGTGCAAGGACCAGCTCAAGCAAAGTAAAGTTCCCAACCAAGATACGAGCCCAAGTGCCCCATACTGCTCCTGCACCGCCTCCACCCCAAAGGGAAGGAAAAGCAGCAAAGCGATGACATTGAGTGGTGATAAAAAGGAGCGCAGTAACAAGATGGATACGATCTTCTTCTTCCCGATCGGGAGGTGAAGCAAACTCTCCAAATCCACGACCGGCAGCTTCTGAACGAAGTAGCGGTACATAAATTCAAATAAGAAAAAGTAGATCAAAACTGAATTGAGGAAGGAAATGGGGTCCTTACCTTCGGCAAACTGATCGATAATTCGCCCCAGGAATAAACCTGCAAAAAAGACGTAACTCAGCAGCAGCAAGGCGATAAATATCAAAAATCCGGCAGCGAGGGCACTTTTGGCAAAACTGGTGGAGCGAATACTCTTCAGGTATTGCAAGCGAATAAGTGTAAAAAACATAGGAAACAGAAGGTTAAATTCTGAAACGTAAACTTCAAAATTTTGGCCATCTTTACCAATCAAAAAAAGTTAAAAGAAGGCAATGACTAAGGAACTAAATTTTTTCGAGGCTGTAAGCCAGCGTCGATCTGTGCGCGTATTTGATCAAATGGGAACTTTTGATGGTACCATCGTTCAAAAATGCTTGGAAGCGGCCATCCTTTCTCCCAACAGCTCGAACCTACAACTGTATCAGTTTGTGCGCGTACCGGAATACTCTACCCTGAAAGATCGCTTGGCTCAACTCTGCATGGGACAAAAGGCAGCCACCTCGGCTCGGGAACTGGTGGTGGTCCTTACTCGACGAGACCGCTGGAAAGCCCATGCCAAAGCCAACTTTGACTTTATCTCCGCTTCGGCATCCGGTGAGGGAGATAAAAAAGTGAAATTAGCACTTCGCTATTACGGCAAGTTGGTGCCGATGCTCTACCACAAATTTCCGGGTTGGTCTTTGGTGAAAAAGTTAATTGCCATTACCCAGGGCCTCCGCAAGCCGATGGTACGAGAAGTGAGTGAAACTGCCGTGCGCATCTCGGTACACAAGAGTGCATCCCTTGCCTGCATGACCTTTATGCTCGGGATGAAGGCCGCTGGCTACGATACCTGCCCGATGGAGGGCTTTGATTCCAAGCGGGTCAAAAAACTACTGAACCTCCCTGCAGGATCTGAAATCGCGATGATTATTGGCTGCGGCAAAGGAATGCCTGAAGGCATCTATGGGGAGCGATTTCGGGTACCAACCTCAGAATTGATTGTGGTGAAGTAGATCCTTTGAGGTTTTTTTTAGACCTCGAAGGATTAAATGCCATCCTTTGATTGCGGGAATCTTTTTTTTCCGCCTTAATCTGCGTGAACATTTTTTCACGCTCCGCCGCGGCGGATAAAGAGAAAAAGCACGCTGATCTATCTGCGTGAAAATTCTGTGTCATTTGGACTAAAACCTTCGAGGTCTGAAAGACCTTAAAGGTTTTTCCTCCATCCTTCGAGGTTTTTTCCAAACCTCGAAGGATTTAATTCCAATCTCAAACCTTAGAGGTCTTGGAGACCTCAAAGGTTGATCTTATCAGCTTCGCCAAAGAGCTTGATGGCCTGCTGGTACACCTCATTGATGTCGTTGATGACCTTGTAGAAGGCGCTATCGTCGTAGAGCTGTCGTCCCAAGTGCGCCTTGATCAAGATGCGCAGGTATTCTTTGGATGTAGCAAAATCCTTGGTATCAAATTCCACCTTATTTTTCTTCCCGAAGGCGACCAAATCATTCAGCATCGCATCGCTAACCTTGAAATTCTTGTAGTAGTCCTCTACGGAAATTTTAGAAAATTTGCTCTTGTTTTTGCTTACATAGTCGAGCAAATATTCTCGGGAGGAATCCGTAGAAAAGAGCTTGTTCACATAGGCACTGTTCATCGTAGTATCAAGCGGCACAAAGTAATCCGGCATGATTCCTCCACCGCCATAGACGGTTCTTCCCTTTTTAGTTTGGTACTTGAGGCTATCGTTGAAGCGGATGCTGTCCGCCGAGAAAAACTCGCCCTTCTCGTAGCGGTTGTTGAGGTCCGTTTCGTAAGCCTCATAGTCACTATCGTAGGGCTTTTGAATGGATCGTCCTGACGGCGTAAAGTAGCGTGCAATGGTCAACCGCAATTCCGCACCGTCAGATAGATCAATGGGCATCTGCACCAAGCCCTTACCAAAAGATCTTCTACCCACAATCAGTCCGCGGTCATTGTCTTGAATCGCTCCTGCCATAATCTCAGAAGCAGAAGCAGAGCCTTCGTTGATCAAAATAATCACCGATCCCTCCTCAAACATCCCCGGCTTGGAGGCATAGGCCTTGCTGTTGTACTGACTCACTTTACCTACTTGAGACACAATGAGGTCTCTCCCTCCAAGGAGCTCATCAACCATGTAAATGGCCGCTCCCATGTATCCACCCGGGTTGCCTTGCAAGTCGATGATCAATTTCTTCATTCCCTTTACCTGCAAGTCAGCCACAGACTTTCTGAACTCATCGTAGGTAGTTGCCGCAAAGCGGGTAACCTTGATGTAGCCAACTTCCTTGTCAACCATGTAAGTGGCATTGATGCTGTATTGTGGGATTTTGGCACGCGTGATCGAGTACTTGATCAAACTAGGTGCATTTTTACGCTTGATCTCTACTACTACTTTGGATCCACTTGGACCACGCAAGTAGTCAAACACGTCCCGGTTGGTGATGCCTATGCCGGCCACGGTCTTTCCATCTACCGAAATAATCTGGTCACCTGATTGGATACCCAAGGCTTCGGATGGACCTCCCGTAAGTGGCGCCACCACGTAAATAGTGTCGCGAATGATGCCAAACTCAACCCCTATGCCATCAAATTCTCCTTCCAACTGGGATTGAACCAAGGAAGCGTCCTTTGCAGGGATGTAGCTGGAATGGGGATCCAACTTTTCCAACATTTTGGTGATGCCAAACTCCACCAGCTCGTTGGTATCTACACTATCCACATAGTCGCGGTTGATGTAGGTCATGATCTCCTGCAACTTGTAGAGTGCAGCTCTTAGGTCATTTTGACTGCCCTTAGGCTCCGCAAAGGTGGCTCCAATCCAAATACCACCAGCAATGGAAAGCGCGATGAGTAAAGGAAGACGGATTTGAGAGGTT
>SXYU01000281.1 GCA_005788235.1 Cytophagales bacterium | reverse complement strand
GCGGGGCTTTTTTTGTCATGATTTACCCTCTTTTGATTTGCAATTGGATATCGGAAAACTCCTTTTGCTCGATAAAGGGCTGACTACGTAGTCTTCTTCCGGTGGCCGCAAATATCGCATTCGCTATGGCTCCTCCAGTAGGTGGCAGTGCTGGCTCACCCAATCCAGTAGGATCAAATCCTGAGTCCACGAAGTGAGTATCGATTTCAGGAACTTCTTTCAAACGAATCAGACGGTAGGTATCAAAGTTTCGCTGCTTAGGCACCCCTGCTTCAAAAGTCAGATTGGTGTACATCGCATGTCCCATACCATCCACAATCCCGCCTCGAACTTGGTGATTGGCACCGGTAGGATTCACGACTAGGCCGCAATCCGTCACTGCAGTGATTTTCTTCAGGGTAGGTACACCCCCAGCCACCTCAATGTCAGCCACTTGAGCTACATAGGATTTATGGGAGAAGTAAACGCTGAATCCTTGCTTTACGGAAGGATTTTTGCCCCAATTGGACTTTTCTTTGGCCATTTTCACGACTCCTATCATGCGATCCACATCGTAGCCCAACTCCCCTACTGGGTTGGTTTTGGCACGATTGAGTAATTCCAAACGGAAATCAACGGGATCTTTACCAGCAGCTAAGGCTACTTCATCTAGGAAGCTTTGCTCGGCATAGGCTAGGAAATTGGTGATTGGTGCTCTCCAGGCATTTGTAGTGATGCTTGAAGCATGTTCAATGGTTTCAATTAACACATTGTCTACGGCACCAGAAGGAAAATTAGCTTCGCGGGTGGTATTGCCAGCATTCATTCCAACACCACGCAGCTTGTAGCCTACAAGTGTTCCAGTAGCATCCAAAGCAGCTTCAAATCGGTAGCGAACAGCAGGTCGATACGCTCCACCTGTCAATTCATCTTCCCGGCTCCAGGTCACTTTCACTGGGGCTTGGATCGCTCTAGATACTTCTACTGCCTCGACCACATAATCTGCACGAAGTCTTCTTCCGAAACCCCCTCCTAGTCTAGTGATGGCCACGGATACATTCTCAGGTGGAATTCCGAGCAGTGCAGCCGTTTCTTGACGAGCGCGGTCTGGTGTTTGAGTGGGACCGACGAGCTCCACCTTGTCTCCTTGTACGTGCGCAAAGAAATTTTCCGGCTCCATCGGAGAATGTGCCACAAATGGACATTGGTATTCGGCGGTTACAATTTTAGCAGCTGATTTAAATGCAGCAGCTACATTGCCATCTTTTCGTTTTTCTTCGGCTTTGCCGGAAGCAAGTAATTCGGTAAATAGACGGTCGTGGTCGGTAGTACTTTCTACGACTCCATCGGCTTCGTAATTAATCTTCAGTAATTTTTTAGCCTTGAGTAAAGGCCAAGTGGAGGTTCCTACGACCGCTACACTGGATCCAAAAGTAACCACGTTGGTAACTCCAGCTACGGCCCGTGCTGCACTGTCATCTACCGAACCTAGTTTCATTCCAAATGGCGCGCGTTGGATCATGGCATATTGCATTCCCTCTCGTTGGAAATCCAGACCATACATGGGCTTACCCGTGTAGATGTCTTTGGCATCTACGTTTTTGACAGGAGTTCCGATGATAGTAAAGTCTTTCTTGTCTTTAAGCGTCACCTCTTCAGGAGCTGTAAGTGTAGTAGCCACTGCTACAAATTCTCCAAAGTGACCATTTTTACCAGATCCTTCGTGGCTAATCATTCCCTTAGAAACAGTGATTTCTGTTGCGGGAACTTTCCAAGTTTGTGCGGCTGCTGCCACCAAAAGGTACTTTGCAGTAGCTCCTGCTTTTCGCAGTCTTTCCCAGCTATGGGGCATGGCTCCAGAGCCACCAGTCAGCTGTCGCTCGTATTTTTTTGGATCTAAGTTGGCTTGAACCACCCGTACCTTTTCCCAATCCGCCTCCAATTCTTCGGCAACCACCATCGGGAAGGAAGTTTTGATATTTTGACCCAATTCTGGGTTGGGAGAATAGATGACTACATCTCCTGCTGGGGAAATGGACAAAAAGCTATTGAAGGATTTGGCTTGTGCTAAAACTTGCTCAATGCTGAGCACCTCCATTTTCGGAGAATCACAGCTAAACCAGTTGAATCCAATGACCAATCCACCTGCAGTGGTTCCAGCGATTTTCAGAAAATCTCTTCTGCTTGTTCCTATCTGTGTTTTCATAGTTATTTGGATTTAGCGGCAAGTGCTACAGCTTCTCTAATTTTATGATAGGTACCGCAACGACAGATATTTCGATTCATCGCATTGTCGATTTCCTCCAAAGTTGGGGACGAATTTTGTTCCAAAAATGCTGCTGCAGCCATGATTTGTCCCGACTGGCAATAGCCACATTGGGCCACATCTACCTCTTCCCAAGCCTTTTGAACTGGATGATCTCCTTCCTTAGAAAGGCCTTCAATGGTGGTTACTTCAGAATTTCCAATACTAGAAATTGGCGTAACGCAAGAGAAAGTTGCATTGCCGTTCACGTGAACAGTACACGCTCCACATTGAGCAATGCCACAAGAAAACTTGGTTCCGACGAGATTTAATTGATCACGTAAAACCCAAAGCAAGGGAGTGTCATCTTCGACAGCTACCTGGTGCGTGGTTCCATTTACTTTTAGTGTAAAATTTGCCATATCTGGTTTGTTTTTAGAATTTTAAACTACAAAAAAAGTGTTGCAAAAACCAACCAGTTTTTTGAAAGGATAAAAGAAAGGATGAATTGCGACAGGTGGTGAATTTGAAATCGAAGCCAATTCTTTTGAATTTTGACCTTAGTTAGATAAATAGCTTTAAAAATTGACCTTTTGTTGCGGGTAGATTTTCTTTAACTTCGATTTATCTTTTTTACCCAAACCTGAAACGAATGTCTCAAACCATCAAAGCAGCCATAGTCGGCACTGGATTTATTGGCCCTGCACACCTAGAAGCACTCAGAAGAATTCCGAATGTAGAAGTAGTCGCCTTAGTAGAAGTAAACCAAGCACTTGCAGATGAAAAAGCAAAGCAATTGGGCATTCCAAGAGCCTATGTATTTGCTGATATGCTCAAGCAAGATGATATCGATGTGGTGCACATCTGTACCCCTAATTTCCTGCATTACAGCCAAGCCAAGGCAGTAATGGAAGCCGAGAAGCATGTGATTTGCGAAAAGCCACTTGCAATCAGCTTGGAAGAAGCGGAAGATTTGGTCAAAATTGCCAAAATTACAGGCTTAGTGAATGCGGTACACTTCAACCTGCGCTACTACCCCATGGTAAGGCAGATGAAGGTAATGCGTGAAAAAGGAGAATTAGGCGAAGTGTATTCCATCATGGGCTCTTACCTACAAGATTGGCTTTTCCTTCAGACGGACTACAACTGGAGACTCGAGCCAGACAAATCTGGCGATTCTAGAGCCATTGCTGACATTGGTTCCCACCTCTTGGACATTACCGAATACGTGACAGGCTTAAAAATCACCGCTGTAATGGCTGATTTCTCAACCATCCATAAGACCAGATTGAAGCCGCTCAAAGCTATTGAAACCTACTCCGGTAAAATGCTGACATCATCTGATTACCAAGAAGTGCCCATCAACACAGAAGATCATGCTACAGTTCTTCTTCGTTTTGACAACGGTTCCAAGGGTTCCATCACCGTATCTCAGGTAAATGCGGGACGCAAAAATCGACTCAATATTGAAATCGCCGGCTCCGTATCCGCTTTTGAATTTAATTCAGAACGTCCAAATGAATTGTGGATTGGTAAGCGTGAAAAAGCCAACGAACACCTGATGAAAGATCCTTCCTTGGTGCATCGAGAAGTAAGTTCTTTGGTAAGTTTTCCAGGAGGGCACAACGAGGGATTCCCAGATACTTCCAAGCAGCTCTTCAAAGAGGTGTATGCAGCGATTGCATCGGGTAAGCAGCCTGCGCATCCTAGCTACCCAACCTTTGCAGATGGCTGGCGTGAACTATTGATTGGAGAGCGCATTGTGGAGAGTAACAAGAAGCAGGCTTGGGTATCTATTTAAGGTTTTTTACCAAAAATACCCCTCCAAAACCCAAACTATTCGAGGCAGTTAAAGGTTAACTTGTTAGCTAATTTTCATCAAGAGCCAATTTATTATTTTACTTAAATCACAAACTCATGAAATTACAAAAACTAATTCTCGCATCATCGCTATCCATCTTCTTTGCCTTGGCAGCAACTGCACAAGAGAAACCAAGCCCTGCTAAAACTGCAGAAGGTCAAGTGGCAGGAGCAAAAATCACCATCAACTACTCTTCTCCAGCCGTTAAAGGCCGCACAATTTGGGGTGATTTAGTTCCTTTTGGAAAAGTTTGGAGAGCTGGAGCAAATGATGCCACCACCTTCACTACTTCTAAAGACATCACTGTGGAAGGTAAAAAATTGCCAGCAGGAACCTACAGTTTCTTCGTCATTCCTGGAGAAAGTCAATCAACTTTTGTATTTAATAAAGTAGCTAAGCAGTGGGGAACCTATACCTACGACGAGAAGCAAGACATCCTTCGCGTAAATGTAGCTTCTCAACAAACCTCTACCCTAGAGGAAAGATTGGTCTATGAAGTAAAGGCTAATTCCTTCGAAATTCGATGGGAATATGGAAAAGCAGCAGCCAAAATCGGTGCTTAAATTTCCTAATTTTCTAAAGAGGGCCCACGGGATGTTTTCTTGTGGGCTTTTTTTTGAATCAATAAAATTCTAGAATCCAGAACTTGGATTGTATTTTTGTGATTCATGCCTGATTTTGATCCCAGTTCCTACGACTTACCTGTAGCGGAAATTATCCCTGCAGTTAAAGAAAGCCTTGCCATTACTTCTTCCTTGATCATTCAAGCCCCTCCGGGAGCTGGAAAAAGTACGCTTTTGCCATTGACATTGTTGAGAGAATCCTGGCTTGCAGGCAAAAAAATCCTTCTTTTGGAACCTCGCCGCCTGGCTACCAAAAGTATTGCGCAGCGAATGGCCAACATGTTGGGAGAGGAATTAGGTCAAACGGTAGGCTACCGCATTCGATTTGAAACCTGCTTCACTGCAGCTACCCGATTGGAAGTAATTACGGAGGGAATTCTCACCCGAATGCTCCATCAAGACAATGCCTTGGAGGATGTCGGAATGGTTATTTTTGATGAGTTTCACGAGCGAAACCTATTTTCTGATGTGGGCCTAGCACTTTGCCGAGAGGTGCAGCAGGTACTTCGAGAAGAGCTTCGCATTGTGCTGATGTCTGCCACCATAGACTCGGAACAGCTTTCCAAACTTTTGGATGCGCCCGTCATCCAAAGTAAAGGAAGACAGCATCCCGTAGAAGTCAACTACCTTTTGGAGGTAGACGAATATGCCATAGGAGAGGATGCAGCAAGGCAAATTATCCCCTTGACTAAGCAACATCCTGGAGATTTTTTGGTGTTTCTCCCCGGTCAAGGAGAAATCCGAAAGGCCGAGGAGGTCTTGAAAAAAGCTTTGCCTGCGGATGTTGTGGTTCCTCTTTTCGGCCAACTCTCTTTCTCGGAACAGCAGCGGGCGATACTCCCCCATCCCAGTGGAAAGCGGAAGATTGTACTTGCCACAGATATCGCAGAAACATCCTTAACTATAGAGGGAGTCACCGTCGTAGTGGATACCGGCTTTGTAAAGTCCAACCGTTTTGATCCACGCTCAGGACTCTCCAAATTGGAACTGCACCGCATCAGCAAGGATTCCGCAGATCAGCGAAGCGGTAGAGCAGGAAGGTTGGCAGCAGGTCATTCTTACCGACTCTGGACCAAGGGCACGCAGGCGCAATTGGCTGATTTTCGTACGCCAGAACTCCTAGAGGCCGATTTGACGAACCTTGTCCTAGAAATGCATGTTTGGGGCAAAAAGGATATCCGCAGCATGACCTGGCTCAATCCTCCCCCAATGAATTCCTTGGTGTCGGCAGAAAAAGTGCTGGAAGCTATTGAGGCCCTCGACCAAGGCCAACTGACCCCGCATGGGAAAGAGTTGCATCAGGTACCCGTACATCCGCGAATTGCTCACATGCTCGTCTATGCCAAAAAGG
>SXYU01000280.1 GCA_005788235.1 Cytophagales bacterium | reverse complement strand
GCTTATTGCCTTCACGGCCATCCACAGGAGCATAACCGTTGAGGGTATATTTGGAGCCGGGCTGGTTGAATGGGGTAGTGTTATCACCTGTAGATAGGAATAGGTTACCCTCCTTATCAAATGCGATGGAACCACCGGTATGGCAGCAAATGTTGCGTTGAGAATAGAGCTCTAAAATGATTTGCTCGGAAGCCATTTCCCACTTACCATCTTTGTACTTGAATCGAGAAAGTCGGTTAATTTCCTTGTCTCCTGTTGGGGCATAAAATGCATACACCCAGTTGTTGGTGGCGTAGTTTGGATCTTTTTGAATTCCCATCAAGCCTTCTTCGGCATTGACACCTTTAACCTCTGTTTTCCAATAGACGTCTAGCTTTACGATTTCTTTAAGTTCGCCAGTAGCTTGGTTGTACTGTAGAATTTCTCCTCTACGTTGTGCTACTAGGATATCTAAGTTAGGGAGGATGGTCATTTCCGTAGGCTCGGTAAACTGGCCCATGGAAAGTGTTGTCTTGGTGAATCGGTTTTCTTCTGGAGTACGCTGCGATTTAGCATCGTCGTAATCCAGTTCCAAGTTTTCACCGATGGTATATTGGATACCCGCTAAAAGGTGCTTCAAAAAGTCGGACTCTTGGTATGATTCGTTGGTATGCCCACCACCTGTGTAGAATGCTCTACCACCATCAAAATCATGGTACCAAGCAATTGGATGCTCGCCCATATCCAGTCCGCCTTGGTAGGAAGCTTCATCTAAAAGGAGTAGCTTTTTGGTGTTTGGATTTACTTTTTTGTAGCTGTACCACTCGTCTGTTCGAGCCCAGCTATCAGGAAGCGAGTCTGTTGAGGGATGCTTTTCTCCAGTTTTGGTCACCTTACCCGGTTGTACATTTGGATGTGGATCGTTGATTCCTGGATGGTCTGCGAAATATCCTCCTACTAAGCGGCCATACCAGCCCCAATCGTATTCTGTATCCGCAGCAGCATGGATACCCACAAAACCTCCGCCAGACTGAACGTATCGTTCAAAATCTGCCTCTTGGTAGTGGTTGAGGACGTCTCCAGTAGTACTCAAAAAGATCACCGTCGCATATTGAGCTAGGTTTTCCTCATTGATGAGTTCTGCATTTTTGGTGGTATCCACGTCAAATCCATTTTCAGCACCTAATTTTTGGATGGCAGCAATACCCTGAGGGATAGATTCATGGTAATATCCGGCTGTTTTGCTAAAAACAAGCACTTTAGGTTTACCCTCACGCTTTTTGGAGCAGGAGGAAAGTACTGCGCCAACTAGCACGAGTAGTAGCACAAGGCTTCGTAGGTTTTTTGGGTACTTCATCGAGATTGAATTAATTTGTCGAAAATAACAAAAAAGAATAAGTTAATTTAAGCAGAGGACTCATTTTGCGAGAGATAATAGATTAAACGGTAGATTTTATCGATGAAAGTAGAGATTTCATATTTTTCGCGCGCCATCTCCAATTGCTACTTCTATAAATGCTGGAGTAAGTTGAAATTCTTTTTCATAGGCGGCTTGAATTTGATCCTTAAAAATCTGGCTTTCTTGCTGCTTCACCAGGGTAAGTAGGCAGCCGCCAAAGCCTCCTCCCATCATTCTTGCACCCAATACTGTTTTGGTTTTTTCGGTTTGCTTTGCAAGAAAATCCAGCTCTACACAGCTTACCTCAAAATCATCACGTAAACTTTGATGAGAAGCCTGCAATAACCTGCCTACTTCGGAAAGATTACCCAGTTGAAGGGCTTCTGCTGCCTGGTGGACGCGAGCACATTCTGTAACCACATGCTTTGCCTTGGGGAATAGGGTTTCAGGTAAAAGACGTTTGATGGTGGGTAAATCGCTCACTTCCAAGTCTCGAAGCGTATGGATCTCTGGGTAAGCCTGTTTTAAAATAACCACGCTCTCTTCACAGGCTTCACGCCGTTGGTTGTAGGCAGAAGAGGCTAGAGAATGAGATACTTTGGAGTGGATTAACAGTAATCCATAGTCCCCGAGGTCTACTGGTACATCTCGATGATCCAGATTTCTACAATCTAGAAGCATGGCTTGCCCTTGCTTTCCAAAGGCTGATGCATAAGGGTCCATGATGCCACAATTCACCCCAGCAAAGAGTTGTTCTGATTTTTGTGCGTAGAGGGCTAGGTTTTTCTTTGGGATATGAAAGGCAAATAATTCGGAGAGTGCTAAGCCTAGGGAGACGGAGAGGGCCGCAGAGGAAGACAAGCCGCCTCCAACTGGAATGTCCCCTCCGAGCACTAGATCAAAGTTTTCTAAGGGATAGCCTGCTTGGTGGAATTGGGTGCAAATGCCCATGATGTAGGTGGCCCAGTGTCCTTTTTTAGGAGACATGCTATTCAGCTCAAAACAAAACTCCTGCTCAAAATCTAGGGAGTAGGCCCTGCATACTGTCAACTTATTTTTGGCTATTCCCACCCAAATCCCTTGCGTAACTGCTGCAGGGAAAACAAATCCCTCTTGGTAGTCGGTGTGTTCTCCAATCAAGTTGATCCTTCCTGGAGCAAAGACCATTAGGGGCTCGGCTTCAAAGTGTCTTTGGAAGGTTTGGGTAATCTTTGATTTCATTTGGAAGAGGAAGGCTAGGGAATTCTAAAGCGCAAAATAACTCACCTATTTTTTAACAGGAAAATGCTGGGAAGATTTGCGAACTACCAGCGTCGTGTCCAATACGATGGAGATGGGATCTTCCGATGCCATTCCATCCAATTGATCGACCAGGTGGCTCACAGCTAGCTTGCCCATTTCATATCCTGGTTGAGCCACTGTGGTCAAGGGCGGTTCGACCACAGCGGAAGAAGGGTTATTTGTGAATCCAGCGAGTGCAATATCCTCTGGGATGCGAATGCCTAACTTTTTCCACTCGGTCAATACATCCACGGCTACAGGATCAATCATGCAAAAAACAGCTTCTGGACGAGGATTCATGCGAAGGATATGTTGTGCTACCTGAAGATTACCTTCTAGAGTAAGGTCGGATATTAAAATGAGGGAGGAATCTTCGGCAACACCAAATTCTGCAAGTGCATTTAGATAGCCTTCTTTTCTTTTTTTAGAAATGTAGAGGTCTTCAGGTCCAGATACGTAAACGATCCTGCGGGAACCGTTTTCCAACAAGTGTTTGACGACCTGATAGGCACCGCTCACATCATTGAAGGTGACCTTGGAAACTGGAATATCTTCCTGTACGCGATCAAACAAAAGGAAGTTGATTTCTCGGTCATAGAGTTCGTACAGGTGCTCGTAGGTATTGGTTTCGCGGCTTAACGAAATCAAGAGGCCATCCACTTGGCTTGAAACCAAGGTTTGAATGTTGGCCTTTTCTTGAGTAATGGACTCGTTGCTTTGGCAAATCATCACGTTGTAACCGCGAATAATGGCAGTGTCTTGGATGCCGCTGATGCAAGAAGCAAAAAAATGGGAGGTGATTTCGGGCACAATTACGCCTAGCGTCTTGGACCTACTGATGCGAAGGCTTTGCGCAATCAAGTTGGGCCAATAGTTCATCTCCTTGGCCACCTCTACGATTTTCCGCTTGGTTTCGACATGCAACTCGGGCGAGTCCTGAAGGGCTCTGGAAACAGTAGAGACGGATACCCCAAGCTTCTTGGCGATTTCCTTCATCGTAACCTGTCTCCCCTTTTTCATCCAGCCTATTTTTTTAGATTTTTATCAAATGTAATCCTCTTCAATTACGAATAAAGCAAAGATTTTTACAAATATCGCTATTCTTGATAAATAGTAGCCAAAACTGTTTCACCAACCACTTTCAAGCTTCGACGATCAATTCCGTCTAAGTTATCTTGGTGTGTATGGTGAAAGGCGCCAAAGCCTAAATCTGGAGAGAAATCAATGATATCAATCATTGGAATACCCGCCCATTCATTTACAAAAACATGGTCATCCAAGATTTCTGGGGTGTCTTGCTGGATAAAATAGGAGCCATGTCCTAGCAGGGCTGCATTGCCCCAAACTTTAGAAAGAATGCCGCTGGCAAACCTTCTCGAATAGCCTTCCCTGTAAAATCGTGCATTTTTACCACCCACCAAGTCCACCAAAATCCCATAGTAGGCGGAGTAGTTGGGGAGGTGTTTGTTTTTGGACCAGTACTGGGAGCCGTGGCACCACCAGATTTTGGTATTGTCTCTGCTGGCGGCGTATTCGGGTTCCCCGTCGTCCTCTCCATCAAAGAAGATCAGATCAATACCTACCTCGGGAGAAAGGGCTTGGCTCGAGATGCTCCGAGCAATCTCCAACAACACGGCTACGCCTGAAGCCCCGTCATTTGCACCATCGATGGGTTCGGAGGTACGTGTTTTGTCTTTGTCCGCAATGCGTCGCGTATCCCAATGTGCTGCCAAAAGGATGCGCTTGCTCGCTTGTGGATTGTAGGATGCAATCAGATTAGTTAAATTCCAAGTTAGGCCATCGTATGTCTTGGCTTGAAAATCCTGTTGCTGCACGGTCCAGCCGTAGCCTTCCAAGGTTTGTTGGATCCAGACTTTGGTGGCCGTATGTCCTGGAGTACCCGGTACACGTGGACCGAAATCCACCTGCTTTTTAACAAAAGTATAGGCTGAATCTGCTTGAAAATTGGGATAGGGTTTTAAGACAACCGATTCAGTCTTAGTTTCTGTGCTTTTCTCACCCGAACAGGACGCTAGGATGAAGAGAAGTAAGAATGCTCCCCAATGTAGCCTATTCCTCATATCCCCAGTCTATTCGGTCTTTCATGTCTTTTACCACAAAGCCCATAGACTTGAGCCCAAGTCGAATTTCATCCACTTTGGTATAGTTTCGGGCTGTTTTTGCTTCAGTGTACTGCCGAAGAAGGAGGTCTAAGAGTCCATCTTGGACTTCGCCTTTTTCTTCAGTCAAACCTAAAATCTCCTCCACAAAGGTGGCGTAGGCAGTCATCATCTTGGTAAATACGGCTTCTCCTAAGCTAGCGGCCTGAAGTTGCCCGGTGAATACAGAGTTGATTTTCTTCAGTAGGTTGAACAGGTGACCAATAGCCATGGCCGTATTGAAGTCATCGTCCATGGCGCGATAGGCTGCCGAAATACTCGATTCTACCTGCTGCACTTGTTCCTTATCTAAGGCTACTTCTGAATTTGCAGCATACTGCATGCTTCGGACAATGCGCAGGCCGTTGATGATTTTTTTATAGCCTTTTTGTGCGGCAAGAAGCGCTTCGTTGGAGAAGTCCAGCGTGGAGCGGTACTGGGCAGTGAGGATAAAATAACGGATCGTCATCGGGCTGTAGGCTTGGTCCAAGAGCAGGTGCTTTCCTGTAAATAGCTCCTGAAGCGTAATGAAGTTGCCCAAGGACTTGCCCATCTTCTGCCCGTTGATGGTGATCATGTTGTTGTGCATCCAGTACTTGGCAGGATCCCGATGGTTGCAAGCATTGCCTTGCGCGATTTCACATTCGTGATGCGGGAAAAGCAAGTCCATTCCGCCACCGTGGATGTCAAATTGGGTGCCCAGATACTTGGAGCTCATGGCCGTACATTCTAGGTGCCAGCCTGGAAAACCTACACCCCATGGAGAAGTCCACTTCATGAGGTGCTCAGAAGAAGCGTTTTTCCACAAGGCAAAATCGACTGAATTCCGCTTTTCTCCTTGTCCATCCAAGTCACGGCTTCCACTCACCAATTCCTCGATGACACGGCCCGAAAGTTTGCCGTAGGTGTATTTCTTATTGTAGGCGAGCACATCGAAATAAACCGATCCATTGACTACATAGGCGAGGCCCTCGTTTAGGATGGCTTCTACCAAGGCGATTTGCTCAGGAATATGTCCGGTGGCACGAGGCTCAATGCTGGGCTTCCAGGTATTGAGCAAGGCCATGTCGCGGTGGTAGGTATCCGTGTATTGTTGGGCCACTTCCATGGGTTCCAACTTTTCGAGTTTGGCTCTTTTGGCAATTTTATCCTCCCCCTCATCTGCATCACCTGTCAGGTGGCCCACATCCGTAATGTTGCGGACGTAACGCACGCGGTATCCCAAATGCGTTAGGTAGCGGTTGACCGTATCAAAGGTGATTGCCGGCCGAGCATGACCCAAGTGCGCATCCCCATAGACCGTAGGTCCGCACACATACATGCCCACAAAGGGAGGGTTGAGGGGTGCAAAATCTTCCTTCTGCCGGGCAAGGGTATTGTAGAGCTTGAGTTGATGTGCTTTCATAAAAGTACAAGGTACAACGTACCAAGTACGAAGTACAACATTTTTCGAGAATTGTATTGACTAATAGACCTTTGAGGTTTTCCAAACCTCGAAGGTCTTGACTTT
>SXYU01000279.1 GCA_005788235.1 Cytophagales bacterium | reverse complement strand
ACGAGACTGTTCGGTGGCAGCTGGGAAAAATTCAATACTGGATACAAATAGGCAAAATAGCAGAACCAGAGCCCACGAGAATCGTTGCTGGCTGGTACTGTGGCTTGTTTTCCTATTTTTCATGGGGGACAAATATAGAAATTATATGATTATCCGCAATCTTACCTCTGGTTCTAAGATCTTTTTGAATTACTGCGGATAATCGTCGATAGGCCGCGGCCTACAGGCAGTCCACAGCTCACTTAAATGAACTTCAAACCTTATTTTCTTTAGGGAATGGTAAAAAAGTGGAAAATCAGGTACTAGAGTTTTGTTTTTTCTTAGCGAATGGATTTGGCATGTAAGTAGGTGCGAAGTACGTCCATGGCACGGTCAAAGTTGAGGTTGTTTGGGATGATGAGGTCTGCCTCGCTTTTGAAGGGCTTGATGTATTTTTCGTAGGTGGGCATTACATGATTCTCGTAGCGATAGAGCACGTCGTCTAGGTCATAGCCGCGCTCAACCTTATCCCGAATGATGCGCCGCTTCAGCTTGATATGATCCTTGGCATCTATAAAAATCTTCAGATCTAGGAGGTCGGAAAGCTCTGGATAGTAGAGTACAAAAATCCCTTCCACGACCACCACGGGCGCAGGTGCGAAGGTCAGCATTTTAGGTGTTTTGGCTGCATTGTTGAAGGTGTACTCCTCTCGAATTACCGTACCACCACCCTGGATGATGCGGATATCTTGAGTATATTGTTCAAAATCGATGCTATGCGGAGTGTCAAAGTTGGCAATCCCTTGCTCGTCTACCGGCTGTAGGTGCTTGGGCTTGTAATAGTTGTCTTGGGAGATCAAACATAGTTCCTTCGGAGAGAAGCTATGTAGGAGATGTTCCAAAAACAAGGTTTTTCCAGAGGCAGATCCCCCGGTGATTCCGACGATAAAGGGCTTGGTCATGGGAGGCAAATTAACATATTTTAAGCGCATCTCAGAATTTTCCAGCGCACAGAAAATTTAAGAGGCCCTTTACGGCTTTTCCGCGGTGGGAAATTTCATTTTTTTCTTCCAATGAAAGCATGGCAAAGGTTCGTACATGCCCTTGGGGTTGGAAGATGGGATCGTAGCCAAATCCACCCTCGCCGTTGGGGGAGGTGGTAATCTCTCCTTCGGCGATGCCGTCAAATTGGTACTCCTTTCCATCTAAAATAAGCGCAATGACGGTTCGGAAGCGGGCGGATCGGTCGGTTTGACCCTGCATTTTTTCCAAAAGCAAACTCAGGTTGCGCGCGTCACTCCGAGGCTCTCCTGCAAATCTTCCCGAATACACGCCAGGAGCCCCGTTGAGCGCTGCTACTTCCAGTCCGGTATCATCTGCAAAGCAATTGATCCCATAGTGCTCGAATACGTAGCGAGCCTTTTCGAAGGCATTTGCGTTTAGTGTATCCCCTGTTTCGGGCAGTTCTTCGTTGCAACCAATGTCACGAAGGGATACGATTTCAATCATTCCCTTCAGGGCGGAAGAGACTTCTTCGACTTTTTTGGCGTTGTTGGTGGCAAAACAGATTTTCATGGGCTTCTGGGATAGCATACAAAAATGGGGGCTGGAATTTGCCATTGCAAACCTTCTTTAAAAATAGGTTTCGGGCTTCGGTTGAAATCTTTATTTTTCGGGCATGAAAAGACTAACCGTGTATTGTGGTTCCAAGAAAGGCAACCATGCTGTTTACGAAGCAGGGGTGCGTGCTTTGGCTCAAGAAATGATTTTGCGTGATCACAGCCTGGTTTATGGAGCGGGGCATGTAGGTTTGATGGGAGTCATTGCTGACGAGTTGCTCGGAGCAGGCAAGGAAGTGATTGGAATCATTCCCCAGAAGTTGGTGGACCGGGAGGTGGCGCAAAAAGGCTGCACGGAACTTGTGGTTGTGGAGACCATGCGGGACCGCAAGTGGCTCATGGCGGAGAAGGGGGATGGATTTATTGCCATGCCTGGAGGGATTGGTACCTTTGAAGAGTTGTTTGAGGTGATGACGCTCAACCAGCTGCACTACATTCAAAAGCCCGTGGCTTTGTACAATGTACATGGCTACTACGATAAGCTGATCGACTTCCTCAACCACGCGATGGAAGCGGGATTTCTCTACCCCGAGCAGGAGGAGATGCTGATCATTTCCGATGACCCTGCAGATTTATTGGATCAGATGGCTGCGTACCAGGCCAGAGGACCGGCGGATTGGTAAGCAGGCTTTTTACCATTCGATCTTGATCTGTACTTTTCCTCCAAGACCTTTTTCTACAATTTCGTAAAGGGTTTTTAGGGTCATGTTGGCACCGTCATTTTCAACTCTAGAGATGTAGGTTCTTTTTTTATCCACTAGTTGAGCCAACTGCTCTTGAGTAAGAAGTCGTTCTTCGCGTGCTTTTTTTAGAAGCAAACCTATTTTGAAGGGGGCCGTTTCTCGTTCAAGCGCATCGCGGCGTGCGTTGCCCTTTTCCCCGTAGACCTTGTCTTTGATTTCTTCCCAGGATGTAGTTTTCATTGTGGGTTATTTTTTTCGTTGTAGTAGTCCTTCATTAGATTAATCGCTTTATCAATTTCATTTCGAGGGGTTTTTTGTGTCTTTTTTACGAATCCACTGAGCAGAATGACTACCCTGCCTTGATCGAAAAAACAAAACACTCTCCAAATATCAGTACCGAGTCGAATCCGCGCTTCATACAATCCTTTGGTGCCTACTAGGAATTTAAGGTAGGCTGTCGTTATCCTTTACAGTGTCTCGATAGCTTCCAATAATTTATAGATCTTGTCTTGTACTCTCAAAGGCTGTT
>SXYU01000278.1 GCA_005788235.1 Cytophagales bacterium | reverse complement strand
CCAGTCAACTCAGCTATTCGCTTGGTTTTCCATTGTTCAAACTCCCCTTCTTGAGCAATCGAAACGCTCACAAAAGCAAGTAAAGTCAGTATAAGTAGGGAATACTTCATTGCCTTTTCAAATTTTCGAAATACACTTAATCCTTTAATATATAGCTAATTAGTATTCAATACTTAAATCACCTAAAAAAGACTTGCTACTTTTTGAATTCGATGCAATGCTTCCTCCAACTCTTCGTCTTTTTTGGCAAAACAAAAGCGAAGCACTTGATTATCTTGCCCATTTGAATAAAAAACAGATACCGGAATACAGGCTACTTTGAGTTGCCGAGTCATCTGCTCAGCAAGGAAAAGGTCTGATTTTTTGCTGAGATGGGCATACGATACCAACTGGAAAAAGCTTCCTTGACTAGGTTGGAATTGAAATGGGGTAAGTGCCAATCCTTTCAAAAAAAGATCTCGTTTTTTCTGGTAAAAAGCGGGCAATTCAAAGTATTTTTCAGCGTCCTCCAGGTATTCAGCAAGCGCATATTGAAGTGGCGTCACTGTACTGAAGGTCAGGTATTGGTGCACTTTTCGGAATTCAGTACTCAACACTTTCGGTGCTAGGCAATAGCCTATTTTCCAACCTGTGACATGAAAGGTTTTGCTGAAAGAGCCACAAACGAAGGTTCGCTCTCTTAATTTAGCATTAGATCCCAAGGAAATATGACTTTTCGCATCAAAAAGAATGTGCTCATATACTTCATCACTAATTACAAATAAGCCGTGTTGAGTAACTAGGTCTTCTAAATTGTCTACATCCTCCTGACTCCATACATAGCCACTGGGATTGTGTGGACTATTGACTACAATGGCGCGGGTTTTGGAACTTATTTTTGAGGCTGCTAGGGCCCAATCCACAGCAAAATCTGGCGATTGCAAAGGTACGAATACTGGAATACCGCCGTTCAATTCAATTGCTGGAACATAGCTATCGTATGCCGGCTCCAAAACAATGACTTCATCGCCTGGATGAATGATGGCTGTAAATGCTGCAAAAAGAGCTTCCGTCGCTCCAGATACAATGGTAACCTCTGATTCTGGATCTGGATAATAGCCTTGGGTAAGTTGGGTCTTGGTGGCCAAGGCTAGTTTCAATTCGGATACTCCAGACATGGGTGCATATTGATTGAATCCTCCTCGAGTATACTTGGCTACCAACTCCAATAAGACAGGATCCGAACCGAAACCAGGAAATCCTTGGGCCAGATTAATCGCATTTTCCTCCTGCGCCATTCGAGACATGGTCGTAAATATGGTCGTTCCTACTTGAGGGAGTTTTGAAATCAGAGACATTTAATCCGCAAAGTTGAGTTTCTACTTGTCAAGAAAGTAATTTTATTCAAATTTGAGAAGTAATTCATCGCTTCTATGAAATTTCAAATCCTTCTTCTTACAATTCTTGGCTTTTTACTATACGCCTGCTCGGTTGAATCCCCTGAAGATCCTTTGGATGTCTACCGCAACATTGCCTATTCAGCTTTGAGTTCCACACAAAAATCATCGATTCAAGGAGATTGGTCTCAGGCAGAAGTAGCCGCATGGACCAATGGAAATTATGTCGTGGTATTTAAATTGAAAGATAACTTGGGGGTGATACGGGTAGTGGTAGATCCAGAATTAGGAAAAGTAGTTGAAATACTTATTTAATTGTTCTCAGCTACCAGATAGATGTTTCACTACGAACAACTTAAAAAACCTATTTTTCTTCCTCAAATAAATTGTGATCTTGGGGAAGGAGTTACTTTGGAGGAAGAAATTTTTCCATTTATCGATGTTGCTAGTCTTGCCTGTGGAGGGCATTATGGAAGCCAAGAGAGTTTGGATAACTCTTTTAATCTTGCAAAAAAATTTAATAAAAAAGTAGGAGCACACCCCTCCTATCCGGATCGAATAAATTTTGGACGGGTTACCCAAAATATACCTAAAGAAGATTTATTTGAGCAAATTAGACATCAAATCGGATGTTTTGTGGAATGTGCATTGGCCCACAAGGTGCCCATGGATCATATCAAATTCCATGGAGCGTTATACAATGACGCTGCCACAGATCCAATGCTTGCAAGTCTTCTTACTAGTTTTCTGGCGGCAGAATACCCATCAATTCCACTTCTTGTCCCCCCGTATTCACAGCTAGAGCATCATGCAAAGCTGAAAGGAATTTCCATTCGCTTAGAGGTATTTGCAGATAGATCCTATATGCCCAATTATCAATTAAGTCCTCGAAGTCAGGATGGATCCTTACTCCAAACCCTAGAATCGGTTGATTTCCAGGTAAATCAGTTAATTTTTGAAGGAAAATTAATGAGCCAAACAGGTGAATACTTGCCCATTACAGCAGAAACGCTTTGCTTCCATGGAGATAATCCAAGCATATTAGATTTTTTGCCAATACTTAGAAAACGGTATTGGTCATGAAACCTACCTATCACCTCCTCAGCCCAAACCTAGGCGAATTGGTGTGGAATGCTGAGCCCACAGATGAATTATTGGGGCATCAATTGGCTTATTTGACTCATATTCAAACTTATTATTCCTCCGACTTAGTAGATGTTAGACAAGGCTTTACTCGACTAAGTTTGGTTTGGAAAAATCTCCTAAACCAGCAGGAATTTGCTCGTATTTTGGAAGATATTCAGATTGACCCCATCAAGTTACCGGATACAATTTGGGAGGTGCCCGTTTGCTATGACCCTGTATTTGGTTATGACTTAGCACCTTTGGCTGAATCCAAAAATTTAAGTTTAGCTGAAGTCGTTCAACTGCATACAGCCCCCTCCTACCGAATTCACTTTTTCGGGTTCTTGCCCGGTTTTTTCTACCTAAATGGACTTCCCTCCAAGCTTT
>SXYU01000277.1 GCA_005788235.1 Cytophagales bacterium | reverse complement strand
TGTTGCTCCCGAGTTCTTCCCAGCTGCTCCTCGATTCCTTGGATAACTTCCAAAAGCCCCATCGGATCCATTTGGGTGTGCAGCAGCAGTACTTGATTCAAAAAATTTCCAGCAGTCGCTACCCCTCCCCAAACTTCGGTTTCGTAGATTTGAGAATACCCAATAAGCGTGGCTTGCTGGGATAAGGCCTCCATTGCCTTTTGAAGAAAACCTGCTCGATCTCCTTTGTTTCCTCCAATTCCCAAGACAACCTCAGTTTGCATTCCTCGTTAATATAATTTTTAAAACTGGCTCAAATTAGCCTAAATTTACAGTCTAAATTGAAATGATATGAAGTTTCTAGGAAATGTCTTGGCTGTCATCGTGGGCCTTTTTGCATTCAGCATTGTAGCAATGCTTATTTTTTTCGGGATTATAGGTTTGGTTGCTTCCTCTTCTGAAAAAGAAGTGACATTGGAAAGTAACTCCATCCTACACCTAGACCTTAACGGCCGTACCTTAGTGGAGCGTACCTCAGAGGAAGACCTAGTCTTTGGCTCTTTCCTAGACCCTTTTGGAGGAGAAAATAATGCCGGCTTAGTAAATCTAAAAAAGGCCATTGGGGAGGCAAAAACGAATGAGAATGTCAAAGGAATCTACCTCAATGCCGGGTTACTTGCTGCTGGGCAAGCTGGTCTGTTGGAGCTTAGAGAAGCTTTACTAGATTTCAAAGAATCCGGAAAGTTTATCGTAGCCTACGATGAAGCTTATTCAGAGGGTGGGTATTTTCTAGCCTCAGTAGCAGATGAAATTTACCTCAATCCACTGGGCGGGATTGACTTCAATGGTTTTTCTTCTGAAGGAATTTTCTTGAAAGGCTTCTTTGAAAAAGTAGGCATCAAACCGGAGGTTTTCCGAGTAGGCGAATTTAAAAGCGCCGTAGAGCCATTTATCTTGGATAAAATGAGCCCAGAAAATCGGCTTCAAACTCAGTATTTTTTGGATGACATCAACAACCATGCACTTGAGTTAATCGCAAAATCTAGGGGCATTGCACAAGACAGTTTGATTCGCATCAATCACCAAATGCTCGTCAGAAAGCCGAAAGATGCAGTAACCTACAAGTTGGCGACGGCACTGAAATACGAAGATGAGGTACATAGCATCCTTAAAGAAAAATTAGGCCTCAAAGAGGATGACCAAATTGCCACAATTAATGCCACTGACCTTGGTGGAATGTCAAAAAGTAAAAACCTCACTTCTGCCAATCGCATCGCGGTAATCCTTGCAGAAGGAGAGATTGTAGATGGAAATGCGGATGGAGCGATTAGTTCAGAAAAGTTTGTGAAGGAAATTCGTAAAGCACGAAAAGACGAAAACATCAAAGCCATTGTCTTGCGCGTAAACTCCCCCGGAGGATCTATCCTAGCATCGGACGTGATTTGGAGAGAAATGTCGGAAGCTAAAAAGGTCAAGCCAGTGATTGTATCTATGGGTGAAGTAGCTGCTTCTGGAGGCTACTATATCGCTGCTCCAGCGGACACGATTGTTGCGCAACCCAATACCATCACAGGTTCCATTGGCATATTTGGCATTTTATTCAATGTTCAGGAATTGGTCAATGACAAGCTGGGGGTGACTACGGATGTGGTCTCCACAGGGGAGCTCTCGGATTTCGGAAATATGGCTCGCCCATTGACTGAGGTAGAGCGTACCATCATCCAATCCTCTGTTGAGGATGGCTACGAGATCTTCATTTCTCGCGTTGCTGAGGGGCGTGGTATGCATCCTGATTCGGTACGTAAAATCGCATCAGGTCGTGTTTGGACTGGTTCACAAGCCAAGGCGAGAGGATTGGTCGATGTCTTGGGTGGCTTGGATACAGCCATCGGCATCGCAGCAGCGAAGATTAAAGCAGGGGATGATTACCGAGTGGTGTACTATCCAGAGAAAAAACCTTGGTTTGAAGAGTTGATGGTTTCATTTAGCGATCAGGTACAGGTTCGTATCCTTCAAACGCAATTGGGCGAACAATACCCACTCTACCAAAAAATCCAACGCTTGAAAAACTACCAAGGGGTGCAGGTACGCATGCCGCAGGATCTGGTCATCAAGTAAGATTGAAAAACAAAAAACTCAGCTTAATCTCTGAGTTTTTTGTTTTTAGATTTTTTGCAAAAGTATCTTCCATGCCAAATCTACATTGCCAGCTTCCAGCTCTTCCTTGGCCCAGCGGTGTAGGTGATCGGTCCAGGACTCTGCATCCAACCGAAAGCGGCGCCTGATATCTTCCAGGTCTTCGCGGGCAGAAAAAAGGGCAATCTCCTCCGGACTGGGAAGCTGCTCTACATTGCCCAACCTCCCTAGATTATTCCCACTGAGTACCGGACTATTCCGAATTTCTTCTGGAATTTGATCTACTCCTATCCCAAGGGTCATCAAGGGCTTGGAAATTTGGAACAAAGAATCGGCCGTCACTCGAGTATACCAGTTGCCTCCAAGTCTAGCCACTGGGTCCAACTTGAGGGGAGCAATGGTACCAGAAGCATCAAGGATATTTTCATCCAGATGAATTTGGAGCACCTCACAAATCACTAAATTCCCAGCCCCGCCCTGATCACCTAGGGGGACCACCTGAAGCACCTTGCATTCAAAGGCCACTGGAGCCTCCTTCACCCGTGGCGGGGCTACTAAATTCGAAGGTACAGCAGTCAATCCTGCTTTAACAAATTCATTGACTCCCTTTGCATATTCGGTACTAGCAAGGGACATCTGCTCTACTAAATCATGACCAACCACATGAATCACCACCTCAGGTACCTGGAGCACATTGTCTAGGGTATGCTTGGTGGTATTATCTCGCACTCGTCGAGAAGGGGAAAAAACAAGTATGGGTGGATTAGCACTAAAGAGATTGAAAAAAGAAAAAGGACTCAAATTAATGGCTCCTGCTTCACTGATGCTACTCACAAAGGCAATGGGCCGTGGTCCTACTGCACCTTGCAAAAGGGAATGAAGTTCAGCAGTAGCTAAGTCTTTGGGA
>SXYU01000276.1 GCA_005788235.1 Cytophagales bacterium | reverse complement strand
TACTTTGCAAAGCGCGAAGGAATTAAAGTGGTAACCGGCTTTATAGCTTCAACCGCCAAAGGGGAAACGACCACTTTGGGTCGCTCTGGTTCCGATTACACTGCCGCGATCTTGGCAAGTGCCTTGAATGCCGAAGTTTTGGAGATTTGGACCGATGTGTCAGGGGTGCTGACCTGTGATCCCAAAATGGTGTATGCGGCATTTACCATTCCCCAACTGAGCTATGCGGAAGCGATGGAGCTTTCCCACTTTGGTGCTCGAGTTATTTTTCCGGCGACCATGCAGCCGGCGATGAAGAAAAACATTCCGATTCAAATTAAAAACACCTTTGATCCTAGCCACCCTGGTACCTTGATCAACGGAGAGGTGCGAGAAGGTGGCTGGATCAAGGGAATTAGCTCACGGTCCAACCTTAGCCTAGTGACTCTTCAAAGTGCGGGCTGGATGGCTGCAGGGGGAAGTTTAGGCCGAATCTTCACCGTATTGTCTGAGGCAAGACTTTCGAGTTTGCTTATTTCTCAGGCCTCCTCGCAGCATAGCATTTGTTTGGCGTTGGCCACTGAAGAAGCGATTCTAGCGAAGGACCTTATTGAAAAAGAATTTTACCACGAAATCAAGTCCGGTGAAATGGATCCCGTCTCTTTGCTTCCTGGCCTAGCTTTAGTCGCTGTGGTAGGGGAAAATATGAAACATGATCCTGGTACTTCAGGTAGAATGTTTCGGGCCTTGGGCCAAAATAACATCAATGTGGCGGCCATTTCCCAGGGAAGTTCTGAATTGAATATTTCCGCAATCATTTCCCAGGCAGATTTACAAAAAGCTTTGAATGCCCTGCATGAGGTATTTTTCCTCTCGGAGCACAAGGTAGTTCACCTATTTTTGGTAGGTACAGGTCTTATCGGTACGGCACTGCTACGCATGATTGCGCAGCAAAAGGAAAAATTGCTCCGTGAAAATCAATTAGACATCCAAGTTCACGGCATTGCCAACAGCCGATACATGGCCTTCGATGAGGATGGCTTCGAGTTGACTAGCTTTCCAGAATTAGGTCTTTCGCAGTGCAAAATGGACTTGAATGTCTTTGTGCAGACAATTGAGGAAATGAACTTCTCCAATTCAGTGCTTGTAGACTGTACGGCGAGCCAGGAAGTGGCCCAAATTTACCCTCGAATTTTGGGGTCTAAAATCGCAATTGTAACACCCAATAAAAAAGCCAACTCGGGTTCTCTGGAAAGCTATTTAACTTTAAAACAGCTTGCCAAAAGCAGGGGAGTACACTTTCTCTACGAGACCAATGTGGCAGCGGGACTTCCTGTGATCAATACCATCCACGATTTGATGCTTTCTGGGGACCGCTTTCACCGCATTGAAGCAGTGTTAAGTGGCTCCCTAAATTTTATTTTTTCCGAGCTGGAAAAGGGAGCGCCTTTTTCGGAAGTAGTGGCACAGGCCAAAAACAAAGGATATACTGAACCTGATCCAAGAGATGATTTGAGTGGAATGGATGTCGCAAGGAAAGTGGTGATCTTGGGAAGGGAAGCTGAACAGTCCCTTGAAGTGGAAGATGTAGTGGTTTCATCCCTTGTGCCTGAAAAAGCGAGGCAGGGTGTTTCTGTGGAAAAATTCATGGAGCTTCTGAAGGAGGAGGATGCATCCTATGCTCAGCTATTACAGCAGGTAAGTGAAAAAGGAGAAAAACTCCGGTTTATGGCGACTTTGGAAGATGGGAAAGCCGAAATAGGGCTTCGTTCAATCCCAGCTTCTCATCCTTTTTATAGTTTGGAAGGTTCGGACAATATGATCTTGCTAACTACTGACCGATATTACGATCGACCCATAATCATCCGTGGTCCTGGAGCAGGAGCTGAGGTGACGGCTGCTGGGGTGTTTGCTGATGTGATCCGTGTGGGTAACTATACCCGAGATTAGTAAGTTCAAAATGCCAAGGGTCAACCGTCCCCGACGATAGCCTACTGTTTGTGTGAATAGGTTTAGAATCCATACTCCGTAATTAGTACCTGTTACCTAATACTGTGGTCTGTCGACCGTTTGCTTTGCACATACCATGGTCGACAGCTCACTTAATTGAACTCCAAACTTTATCATCTTTGGTTGGCTGTGAAAAAGAGGATAATCAGATTAAAAATTGAAAAATATTAGTCCAAAAAATTAAACTTAAATTAGGCTCTTGTGTATTTCAAACAAATAAATTGCATCGGTCTTGCTCCAAAGAAAGACAGTCCTTACTTTTGCAAACCAATTCGAGAAAAGATACGAGTTGGAATCCCACACGGTGATTGTAGCTCAGTTGGTTAGAGCGCTGGTTTGTGGATCCAGAGGTCGCCGGTTCGAGCCCGGTCTTTCACCCAAAAACCCCTCTTTTGAGGGGTTTTTTTATAGATCCGTTTTCTTTTGGCATGGCATTTGTAAAATTTTCAAAAACTAAACCAACAGTTATGTTTACTCTTTTTAAATCATCTCCGAAATTTCCGGTTGTGAAACCAGTAAATATCCTGCAGATTAAAAACTACCTCAGCAAGTTTGAAGAGTCAATCAAGACCTATGAGGAACTGCAAAAGGAAGCGGTTCATTCTTGAAATAAAAGAATAATAAAGGTTATGGAGACATAACCTTTATTTTTTAAACTTTAATTTTTCTTATCCCTGCAATAGCTTATTTTTAGTTTCACTCAATTTTTACCGATGAGTAGCTACATCCATTTTGATAAATCCCAATTAGTTAACTTAAATTATTCCCTGGAGCGGGAAATCATTCGAACCAACCGATCTGGGGTCTACACCAGCACCACTATTATTGGATGCAATACAAGGAAATACCATGGATTACTGGTGGTGCCCCAGCCGCAAATTGATTCCCAAAATCACGTGATGCTTTCTACCGTTCACGAGACAGTCATACAACATGGTGCAAGCTTTAATCTGGGAATTGCCAAATTTCCTGGAAATTACTCTCCAAGAGGACACAAGTACCTTGAAGACTTTGATTCGGAGCCGATTCCCAAATTGACCTATCGGGTGGGGGGAGTGCTCTTGCAAAAAGAATTGATTCTTGATTCCAATAGGGACCGGGTAATGATCCGCTACACCCTTGTTGAGGCACATTCGCCTACTACGATTCGAATTCAGCCCTTTTTAGCCTTTCGTGGCTACCACCAACTTCAAAAAGCAAACGATCGTCTCAACAGAGATTATACCCTAATGCCCAACGGCGTGCGGTTTCAACTCTACCCCAACTACGATCCACTTTACCTTCAACTTTCGAAAGAGGCTACCTTTATTTCGAAACCCGACTGGTATTACAACCTAGAATACATCCAAGAGCGAGAGCGGGGGTATGACTATCAGGAGGATTTATTCGTTCCCGGCTGTCTTGAATTTGAAATCTGCAAAGGGGAGTCAGTCATTTTTTCTGCAGGCCTAGCCGATGCAGATCCAAAAACCAGAGCCAATGCTTTTGCTAAGGAAATCGCACGTCGAATCCCAAGAAATAACTTTGAAAATTGCTTAAAAAATTCAGCCGGGCAATTTATTCGGAAAAGGGATGGCGAAGTTCGAATAATTGCAGGCTATCCTTGGTTTGGGTGGTGGGGAAGGGACACCTTCATCGCAGCCCCGGGATTAACCTTGACTACCGGTGATAAAGCAACCTTTCTAGAGATCATGGACACCATGTCCAAAGATTTGAAAGGAGCCCTTTTTCCAAACATTGGAAGTGGAGATTACATGAATATGACCTCTATGGATGCTCCACTCTGGTTTTTTTGGTCCCTCCAGCAATACATCCGGTATACTGGAGACAAAAAAACAATTCAAGACCGGTACTTGGCCAAGCTCAGGGGAATCCTAGAAGGATTCAAGGAAGGCACAGACTTTAACATCCACATGCTCCCTTCCGGCCTGATTTGGGGTGGCCAGGAGGGCCTAGCCCTAACCTGGATGGATGCCATCACTCCAGATGGACCCGTCACTGCGAGAATTGGCTGCCCAGTAGAAATTCAAGCACTATGGTACAATGCGTTGTGCTTCTATCATGAGCTCAGTGGGGAAGAGGGGTATTTGACCCTAGCCGCAAAAGTAAAAGAATCTTTTGATCGGGAATTCTGGTCTTGGGAAGATGGTTACCTAGCAGATGTGGTCGATGAAGAAGAAAAAGATTGGTCCATTCGACCCAACATGGTTTTTGCCACTTCCCTACCTTATCGAATTTTGGAAGAAGAAAAATGCGATAAAGTATTGGAAATTGTCAAATCCAAGCTCCTGACCCCAAGAGGGCTCCGTTCACTGTCCCCTGATGATCCGGGATACAAAGGCTACTACTTTGGGAATCAAATCAGTCGAGACCACGCCTACCACAATGGAACAGTCTGGGCTTGGCTTTTGGGACATTTTGCAGAGGGATACCTCAAGCTACACGGTAAAGCCGCAAAAATTTTCGTTGAGAAAATCATCAAAGGTTTTGATGGCGTCATGACGCAGTATGGGGTGGGCACAGTGGCTGAGATCTACGATGGGGATGCGCCACACCGCCCCAAAGGTTCGGTATCTCAGGCTTGGAGCATTGCAGAGCTGCTCCGCATGATGGACTTAGTCAAACAGGTTTAATGGATCCCCTATGAAAGTACTCATGTTTGGGTGGGAATTCCCACCCCATATCTCTGGAGGGCTTGGCACGGCTTGCTATGGGTTGATTCAAGGAATGAATGTCCACAAGCAAGAGGTGATTTTTGTGGTTCCAAAACTCTATGGAGACGAAGAGCCTGTGGCAGACTTTGTCAATGCCAGTGGAGTGACTATTGATTACCGGGAAAAGCGCTTTAAAAAGCTATGGAAAAACCTGACTTACCTCGAAGTCAATAGTTTTTTGGTGCCCTATCTAGGACCCAAAGCATTCAAAAAATTTACGGATTATGCCATCCATGACCGTACTGATGTAGATGAGAGCATCTTTTCGACCAAATACCAGTTTAGTGGCAAATATGGTAAAAACCTCATGGAAGAAGTGTCTCGCTATGCCCTCGTTGGCGCACAGATTGCACGCGACCGAGGCGACTTTGACATCATCCATGCACACGACTGGTTGGCATATCCTGCAGGCATCGCAGCCAAAGAGATTAGCGGCAAGCCCCTAGTCGTCCATGTACATGCCACCGAGTACGATCGATCTGGAGAATCGGTCAATTTTCCTGTCTTTGAGATTGAACGTGCCGGGATGCATGCTGCAGACCATGTGGTAGCGGTAAGTCAGTTGACGAAAAACATTTGTGTACGAAAATACGGCATCCCTCCCGAGAAAGTAACCGTCCTCCATAACGCTGTGCTTGATGCAAGCATCATCACCTCCTCCTATCAGAAAAAAGTGCCGGAAAAGATCGTGACGTTCTTGGGACGGATTACCTACCAAAAAGGACCAGAATACTTTGTAGAGGCTGCCAAAAAAGTGATTGAGCGTGACCCCAATGTGCGCTTTGTCATGGCAGGATCGGGAGATTTACTCAACAAAATGGTGGATCGTGTTGCAGAACTTCGAATGGGTACCAAATTTCACTTTACTGGATTCTTGAAAGGAGATGATGTAGACCACATGTATGCCATCAGCGATGTATACGTGATGCCTTCTGTGTCTGAACCCTTTGGAATCGCTCCCCTTGAAGCAGTAAGACACAATACACCTGTCATCATCTCGAAGCAATCTGGAGTAGCTGAAGTACTAAACAATGCCATCAAAATTGATTTTTGGGATATAGATGCCATGGCAGACGCCATTTTTGGACTTTTACACTACCAAAGTATCGCTCGAATGTTTACTGAATTGGGTGCAGACGAATTGAAAAAATTGAAGTGGGAGCATGTTGCTGCCAAACTAGTGACTGTTTACGAAAAAATTTTAGCTCCACGCGCATGAGAACTGTTTGCTTTTATTTTCAAGTCCACCAACCTTACAGGCTGAAGCCCTATCGATTTTTTGATATTGGGGAAGATCACTACTATTGGAATGACTACCTCAACCGGAATGTCATCCAAAAAGTTGCACAAAAATGCTACCTCCCGATGAACTCCCTATTGCTGGAGCTTATTCAGCGCTATGATGGCAGATTCAAGGTCGCTTTTTCAATTTCTGGAACCTTTTTGGATCAAATGGAAGCCTATGCCCCAGATGTTTTGGAAAGCTTCCAGCGACTCGTGGCAACTGGCCATGTGGAATTACTAAATGAAACTTACTCCCACTCTTTAGCAGCACTTAAAAGTAAGGATGAGTTTTTTTCCTTGGTCCACACCCATCAAAAAAGAATCAAGGAGCTTTTCAATGGCTACAGCCCAAAAGTGTTCCGAAATACAGAGCTGATCTATTCAGATGAAATAGGAGCCATGGTCGCCGAGCTTGGATACCAAGGAATGCTTACCGAAGGAGCAAAACATATTTTAGGATGGAAAAGCCCCAATTACGTCTATTCCAATGCGCTGAACCCAAACCTTAAAGTGCTGTTGAAAAATTTTCGACTTTCGGATGACATTGCTTTCCGCTTTGGAGACAAAACCTGGGGAGATTTCCCCCTCACCACGGACAAGTTTGTGAATTGGCTAAATGCATTGCCTAAAGAAGAACCCGTGGTCAACTTATTTATGGACTACGAAACTTTTGGGGAACACCAGTGGGCAGAAACTGGTATTTTTGACTTCATAAGACATTTGCCGGAGGCCATATTTTCGCAGTCTAACTTTTCCTTCTCCACCCCTTCAGAGGTACTAGCAGCCCTTTCTCCAGTCAGCCACATTCATGTGCCTACCCCGATTTCTTGGGCCGATGAAGAACGGGACCTTACCGCTTGGCTAGGCAATGACATGCAAGACGAAGCCTTCGATTGCTTGTATGAATTGGAAAAGAAAATTAGAAAAATCAAGGACCCAGAATTACTTAGAGACTGGGGCTACCTGCAAACCTCCGATCATTTCTATTACATCTGCACCAAGTTCTTCTCAGATGGGTCAGTACACGAGTATTTCAGTCCATACGATACCCCTTACGATGCATTCATCAACTACATGAATGTCTTGAGTGATTTTATTTTACGCGTAGAAGCTGTTTCTAAGAAGTGAACTAGCAGAGGTTTTTGGTAAAGGAAAAGGTAGCAAACACCAAGAAATCACTATTAAACTCAGTAACTCTCGGAAGGATTTGGGAAATCCTTCGTTTTTACATCCGCAATGTACTGCTGGAAAGCTTGGGTCATGATTTGATTGAGATCTGCATAAGCACGTAAAAATCGTGGCTTAAACTCTTGGGTAATTCCGAGCATGTCGTGCATTACCAATACCTGACCATCTACATCGCTTCCAGCACCGATACCGATTACGGGAATAGAGAGCGCTTTTGCTACTCGCTTTCCTAAAGTTGCAGGAATTTTTTCCAAAACTAGTGCAAAGCATCCGCAAGCTTCCAAAAGCATGGCATCTTCCAAAAGTTTTTCGGCTTCCTCCTCCTCTTTGGCCCGTACGACATAGGTACCAAACTTGTAAATAGACTGAGGAGTCAAGCCCAGGTGGCCCATGACGGGTACTCCAGCACTTAAAATTCGTGAAACTGATTCCTTGATTTCAGCTCCCCCCTCCACTTTGACAGCATGAGCTCCAGATTCCTTCATGATCCGAATGGCCGAACGGAGAGCCTCAGAACTATTTCCTTGGTAGTTGCCAAACGGGATGTCCACTACTACAAAAGACCTTTTCACGGCACGCACCACTGCCGAAGCATGGTAAATCATCTGATCTAAGGTAATGGGAAGGGTGGTCTCATGACCTGCCATGACATTGGAAGCCGAATCCCCCACAAGAATGATGTCCATTCCTGCCGCATCCACAATCTTGGCCATTGAAAAATCATAGGCAGTAAGCATGGAAATTTTTTCACCGCGCTGCTTCATTTCTTGAAGCGTATGGGTAGTGATGCGCTTCACAGAAGCAGAGGAATGAATCGACATAAAACTAGAGAAGGTGAACAGAATAGTTGTTGTCTACAAAATCAACTCGGATGTGCTCATTAAAAGTAGTAGCCAACTCAAAACCTGTGTAATCAGGCTTGACTGGAAATAAACCATGGCTTCTATTGACGAGTACTGCTATTTCTATTTTTTCAACCCCATGCTCCAAAAATGGTTTCAAGGCATAAACCAATGTTTTTCCTGTGTTGAGCACGTCATCGACAAGAATTATCGTTTTCCCTTTCATGGCCATGGGGCTAGAAAGCTTTACCTCAGTAGCTGTTACTGCCTGTTTATCTAAGATCACCTCCACTTCCTCCACTTGAATAGGAGAGATTTTTCGCAGCTCCGTAGCCAGTAGATTACCTAAAATAGTCCCCATACCAGTAATCCCGGCAACTACCATTCCGCCAGAAGCGTGAAGATTCCGCTCATAGATTTCAAAAGCCATGCGGGTAATCTTTTGCCCTACTTGCTTATGGTTCAATACTTCGGTCATGGGATGAATTTTAGAAAGTGAAAATTAGACCAATTTGCCCTAGATTCAAAACACTTTATCGATGACTATCCTCTTCATTCAAGATATTCAAGTAACTCTGGTACCGATACGGGTGGATATACCCTTCGTTTAATTTTTGGAGTACCATGCATCCAGGCTCATTCACATGGCTGCAATTGTTGTATTTGCACTGACCAAGGTACTGGCGCATCTCTGGAAAAAAATGCGAAAGCTCCTCCTCAGCCACATCCAAAATCCCAAACTCTTTGATGCCTGGCGTATCAATAATGTCTCCTGCTCCTGGTAGGAAAAATAGCTCTGCAAAGGTGGTTGTATGTACTCCTTTTGCACTGTAATCAGATATAGCTTTGGTTTCCTGCCTTGCATCAGGCAAAAGAGCATTGAGTAAGGTGCTTTTGCCGACTCCCGAATGTCCAGAGATCAGGTTGGATTTTCCTCGAATTCTGGGCAATAGCTTCCTATCGAGATCCGTATCCTTCAGCGCAGACACTTCTACTACCGCATAGCCTAGGGGTACATAGATCTCATGAATATCTTGAAGCCAGTCACTTTCATCATCCCCATCCAACTGGTCCATCTTGTTGACTACAAGTAGGGTAGGAATGCCATAACTCTCCGTAGCTACCAAAAACCGATCAATAAAGCCTAGCGAAGTTCGTGGCTTCTTTATAGTAATTACCAAGATCGCCTGATCAATATTGCTAGCAATCATGTGCGAAAAGTGCTGCTTCCGTGTAGACTTACGGATCACATAATTGTCTCTGGGCAAAATCTCGTGGATAATCGCCGAATCCTGCCCTTCCTCTACAACCAATTCTACCCAATCGCCTACTGCAATGGGATTGGTGAGTTTGAGCTCATCTTGCTTAAACTTTCCTTTCAATCTAGCCGAAAGAATCCCTTGCTCTGTGTGGACTAGGTACCAGCTCCCAGTAGACTTGATCACTCTTCCTTTCATTTGGTAGCCTTTGAGGTACTTAGGTGTTCAGTTATTCGGGTAGCGGCTCCAAGATTTGCCTTTACCCAGTGTTCGGCTGCCGCTACAGCCCTAGAATAAAATTCAGGTTGCTCCAGCTTGACAACCACCGCTTGAAGTTCTTTGGTATTTGTGACCGAATAGCCACATCCCTCGGCTTGACTTTGAGTGGCCTCGGGAAACTTGGATACTTGTCTAGGTTTTCCAAAAATCACTGGAACTCCAAAACCTAGCGGCTCTAAAATATTGTGCAGCCCCTTGCCAAATCCCCCACCAACATAGGCAAAATACGCAAATTGGTACAGCGAAGAGAGCATGCCAATATTATCAATAAATAAGATTCGCGAATCTTGGGTAGTATTCCATTGCGAGTATTTTTGACTGGAAGCCCCTAGTGTCGATGCCCAACGGTCCATCGCCACTGTATCCATGGCATGAGGGGCAATGATCCATAAAAATTCCGGTTTGGATTGAATCAAGGGAATGAGTAGGGTCATGTCTTCTTCCCAAGCAGATCCTATCACGATAGTAAGTCTTCCCTTGATCCAGTTGCTTATCATTGGAAAGTCCATCGGCTGCGATGCCGTACCCGCTACCCGATCAAATCTAGTATCGCCATTAACGCTTGCATTCACAATATTCAGGTTTGCCAAAAGTCGACAGCTAGATTCGTTTTGGGTAAAGATCCAATCCATTTGCAAAAGCATCCTACGAAAAAAGCTCCCATACCACGAGAAATAAGATTGATCTGGGCGAAAGGAAGCAGCAATAAGATAGGTAGGGACATGTCTCCGCTTCAGTGCCTGTAAGTGATGGTGCCAGAGGTCGTACTTGACAAAGATACTTCGAGTAGGTTGCAAAACCGCTACAAAACGCTCCGCCCAAGACTTGCGGTCAAGCGGAAGGTAGGTAATCAAATCCACCCCCACCTGTAACTTCCTAGAGGTAGGCTCATAGCCAGAGGGGCTGAAAAAACTAACTGCAATCCAAGTTTCAGGTTCCTTGACTTTAAGTGCAGCAATGACCGGTTTTGCCTGTTCGTACTCTCCGAGGGAGGCTACATGAAACCAGGTCAAAGGTCCTGGGTGAGTAGCTCTAAAGTCAGTGAGCACTGAAAATATATTTTTCCGTTCTACTAAAAAATGCCTGATTTTTGGCACAAAAACACCAAGGATTGGTAAAATCCGGGTGCTTAACTCCATAAAAAAGGTATACACGACGTTCATCTTTCAAAAGTAGGTAATCCCTTAGATTTCTATATTTTTTTTAACTTTTGCTTAGATAAAATAGTAGGGTACCTTTCTTTTACAAATTAATGCCTCGCAAGAAGCTCAGCACCAATCCAATAGATTTGAAAATGGGCTTAACTTTAGTGTAAAAACCTTCCCTTACCTAAGAAATGATTAAAGTTTTGTTTGTGTGTTTAGGCAATATTTGTCGGTCTCCCATGGCTGAGGGCATTTTTAATGCCAAAATCAAGAGATGGGAATTAGAAAAGAGCATTCAATCGGATAGTGCGGGAACTTCAGACTACCATATTGGGGAGCTGCCAGATGAGCGAACGCTTCGTTGTGCAAAAAAAAATGGAATAGTAATTCAGCACCGGGGTCGGCAGGTACACCTCACGGATTTTAGGGATTTCGGCTACATCATCGCAATGGATTCGAGTAACCTTCAGAATTTAGAACTGCTTAAACTACAGTCTCGATTTCCAAACAAGGAGATTTATTTGATGCGAAACTTTGCAGAAGGTGAAAGGGGTCTAGCTGTTCCTGATCCCTACTACGGTGGGGAAGAAGATTTTGAGGATGTGTACCGCATTTTAGATGCTGCTTTAGATGGATTCATCAGCCACCTAAAAGTCACCCACCCCCAAGTTTTCAAAGCATAGAAAAGAAGGTTGGAATACGGCAACGCCACCAACTTTCACTAAAGCTTGAGGCTAATCTAAACTAAAGACTAATTTTTTGGCCTGTTTTCAGAGCTTGATAAATTGCATCCACGATACGCATGTCCTTCAATCCTTCTTCTCCATCTACCGGGATTAACGGTTGCTTGCCATCCAAGATAATTGCTGCCATTTCGTCCATTTGGGTGGTTTGATGGGTAACATGGGTATGCTCGAGTGGGCCGGAATTAGTCCTAGCCTTAATGGGGCCATATCCCGTGGAGGGTTGCATTTCGGCAAAGCCTTTGGTGCCGGATAGAAAAAATTTATCCAAATAGTTGAGTGAGTAGGTAGACAAACAAGAGGCAGTTGCGCCTGATGGGAAGCCCATCTGAAAGGTGATGGTTTCATCCACACCTTCTTTAAATTTGATTGGATCAGTTTTAGTTTCTTGTGCTGTAACCCAAATAGGATCCTCTCCCAGCATGTAGCGAGCTCCATTGATGGAGTAAATTCCAATATCCATCATGGCTCCACCCCCTGCCAGGGCCTTGTTTAACCGCCACTGGGAAGGGTCGCCAATGATAAACCCACTCAACCCTTGAAAAAAGAGAGTTTTGCCAAATTCCCCTGCCCGCTGCTTTTTGACAATATCCAGGGTATTGGCCTCAAAGTGCATGCGGTAACCGATTAGGAGCTGAACCCCCGCTGCTTTACATGCTGCGATCATCTCCTGTCCTTCATCGGCGTTGATAGCCATGGGTTTTTCGCAGATCACG
>SXYU01000275.1 GCA_005788235.1 Cytophagales bacterium | reverse complement strand
TGGGCTTGTACGAAAGTAACGATTTCGTCCCTTTTGAAGTGATTCAATCTTCCGGATGCCAGGATTCTTTTTCCTTCAAGTGCATTGCCAAGTGTCACAATTTCTCCTCCCTGCATTTCAAAATTCAAGCCCTGGGCTTTCAATTGGGTAATGATTTCAAGATTTTCTGGTTGGGAGAAAAATTCTTGAAGACTCTGCACCAAGATTTCACCCACTCCATTGATTTCCAGCAATTCTTCCCCAGTAGCGGCTTGAAGTTTTTCCAAATTCCCAAAATGCTTGGCCAGGAGTTGCGCCGTATTTTCGCCGATGTTTCGGATACCTAGAGCAAAAAGCACTTTGTCAAAATCTTGCGATTTGGAGGCAAATATTCCTTCCATCATGTTCGCAATGACTCCATCTTGGAAGGTGTTCGCCTTTAGTTTTTTGATGCGCTCTTGAAGTTCGTCTGGTAAGGTGAGCCGAAGTTCAAGTAGAATGGTGTGTATAGTGCCGTGCTTTCTACTGGCTTCCAAAATCTGTTCAAATTCCACGCGGCGGCCTAAGAATATTTCCAAAACTATCGCCACGGGAATGTAATCTTCTACCTTCATCAAGTCGGAATGCGTAGCAAAATTTTGCAGTAAAAAATCCACCATCACCACATTGGAAGGTACTTTTTTCTTCCAAGTCTTGAGTTGTGCTTGAAAAGCACGGATTCGGTTTCGGAGGGGGAGATGGTTGTTTTCTTGCAAAAAGTCTTGGATTTGCTTGAGGGAAATTCCTTCCGTCAGTGCAAACAATACTTTTTCTAAGGAGATGTAAAGCAGCCCATTAGCCTCCCTTTCGTATTGATCCTGACTCATCTCTAGACCTAGCAGCCTACTTTGCTTGGTGTCGAGGCTGTAGATGTCGGCATAGTTTTGAATAAATCCCTGGTCAATCAACGCACGAATCCGTTCTGTTCCCATGGAGTCAATGTCCATGGCACGCTTGCTGACAAAATGTTCGATGCGGCCCAAGATCTGCGGAGGGCAATCAATAGCATTGGGGCAGTAATGTTTGGCTTCACCTTCTTTTCGTTTCAAGGTACTTCCGCACTCTGGACAATGGCTGATATAGCGGATAGCTAGGGAGCCAGATCTTCGTTTAGCAGCATTCACTGCGATGATTTTAGGAATAATTTCGCCTCCTTTTTCTACCTGTACAAAATCGCCTTCGTGGATTTCTAGGCGTTCGATTTCATTCGCATTGTGTAAGGAGGCACGCTTGACCGTGGTGCCTGCAAGCAATACGGGTGCTAGGTTGGCCACCGGGGTGATGGCTCCGGTACGCCCTACTTGGTAGGTGATGGATAGCAACTCTGTTTCCGCACTTTCTGCCTTGTATTTGTAGGCGATGGCCCAGCGGGGATTCTTTGCGGTGAAACCCAGTTCCTCGCGTTGCTGGTAGTCGTTGATTTTGATCACGACCCCATCCGTATCTAAGGGAAGCTCAAATCGCTTTTCCTTCCAAGATGCTATGTATTCGAAGACTTCTTCAATCGTACTTGCTTTTTGGTAGGTGAGAGATACATTGAAACCCCAACTTTCGAGTAAGTGAATGGCTTGGTCGTGTTGATCTACCCCTAGGTCTTCCCCAAGGAGTTGGTAGAAATAGCAATTCAGGCGGCGCTTGGCCACCACGCTGCTATCTTGCATTTTGAGGGTACCTGAAGCCGCATTTCTTGGGTTGGCAAGCAAGGCTTCCCCTTTGACTTCGCGATCGGTATTCAATTTTTCAAATTCCTTGAGGGGGAGAAATATTTCACCGCGAACTTCGAATTTACCAGGAATATTGGGGTAGGGTAGCGATAGTGGAATATTTCGGATAGTTTTCACATTGGCCGTAACATCATCCCCTTTGGTTCCATCTCCTCTAGTGACAGCGCGTATCAATTGGCCTCCTTCGTAGACCAAGGAGATCGCGACACCATCAAACTTTAATTCACAAAAGTACTCGTAATTGGAATGGCCCAAGCCTTTGATCACGCGTTCATCAAAGGCACTTAACTCTTCGATGGTGTAGGTATTGCCCAAGGAAAGCATGCGGTATTCGTGTGCAATGGTCTGAAATTCCTTGGTGATGGTACCTCCCACACGTTGGCTGGGGCTATTGGATTGTAGCAGTCCAGGAAATGCTTTTTCCAAGCGAATCAACTCTTCCAATAGCTGATCAAATTCATAATCCGTGATTTCGGTTCGGCTTTCCTGGTAGTACAACTGGTTGTGGTAATTGAGTTGCTGGGTAAGTTTTAAAATCCGTTCAGCGGCTTCAGTCTGGGTCATGGAAGAGCATATTTATTCAGTAAAAATAAACTAAAGGACCATAAAATCTGCTGTTAAAGCGGTTTTTGTCCCTTCAATTTTTTGAAGCACCTAGAGCTAGTTTTAGAAATTGCGGAGAGGTGATTTTATCCTCGGGAAGGGTTACAGGCTTCCTTTGAATTTTCTATCTTTGTTCTCGAGTTTCAGAAAAAGCACTTGTTTTTTCTAGACGCGATACGACACCCACATGAGCGAAACGAAATTTAAACGCTACACCGTTACTTCAGCATTACCCTATGCCAATGGACCACTTCACATTGGTCACCTGGCAGGCTGCTATATTCCTTCTGATATTTATGTGCGTTACTTGCGGTCCCAAGGAAGGGATGTTGCCTACATCTGCGGCTCTGATGAGCATGGCGTAGCGATTACCATCAAGGCAGCGAAAGAGGGGAAAACGCCTCAACAGGTAGTGGATCATTACCATGAGATGATGAAGAACAGCTTTGAGCAATTTGGAATTAGTTTCAACCATTACTCGCGAACTTCTGCCCCCATTCATCACAAGACAGCTCAGGAATTTTTTACGAATTTGTACCAGAAAGGGGAATTTTTAGAGCAGAACACCGCTCAATACTACGATGAGGAGGCGGATCAGTTTCTTGCTGACCGCTACATCGAAGGTACTTGTCCTAAATGTGGCAACGAGCACGCTTATGGAGATCAGTGTGAAAAATGTGGAACCTCCTTGAGTCCCACCGATTTGATCAATCCCAAGTCTAAATTGAGCGGTAGAACTCCCGTTTTGAAAGACACTACCCACTGGTTTTTGGACTTGGCTCGCTACCAAGATTTCTTGAAAAAATGGGTTTTAGAGGAGCATGGGGACGATTGGAAAAACAATGTCTTGGGCCAATGCCGCTCCTGGTTAGAGGCGGGAGATGGACTTCAAGCAAGATCCATGACTCGAGATTTGGATTGGGGCATACCCGTACCTCTTCCTAATGCCAAAGGGAAAGTATTGTATGTTTGGTTTGATGCCCCAATCGGCTACATATCTGCTACCAAGGAGTGGGCAGAAGAGAAAGGAATTGATTGGGAACCTTACTGGAAAGACAAGGATACTAAACTAGTTCACTTTATCGGCAAGGATAATATTGTATTCCACTGCATCATTTTTCCGGCAATCTTAAAAACCCATGGAGGGTATATTCTCCCGGACAATGTGCCTGCCAATGAGTTTCTAAATTTGGAAGGAGACAAGATCTCTACTTCCCGTAATTGGGCCGTTTGGCTGCATGAATACTTGGAGGAGTTTCCAGGGCAGCAGGATTTACTTCGGTATGTGCTGACCGCTAATGCACCTGAGACGAAGGATAATGATTTTACTTGGAAGGACTTTCAAACGAGAACCAATTCGGAGTTGGTAGCGATCTATGGTAATTTTGTGAATCGGGCCGTGGTCCTTACGCAAAAGTTTTTTGACGGAATAGTGCCTGCTCGAGGAGAATTGAGAGGAATTGACGAGGATTTGCTTCGGGAGTTGGAAGGATTTCCAGAAAAAATTGCCGCTTCAATTGAGCGTTTCCGATTCCGAGAAGCCCAGGGCTTGATGATGGATTTGGCACGAATGGGAAATAAATACTTGGCGGATACCGAACCTTGGAAAGAAATCAAAACAGATGTTTCTCGAACCGAAACTATCTTAAATATTGCACTTAATGTAGCGGCCAATTTGGCCATTCTATCTTCCCCATTCTTGCCATTTACCGCCCAAAAATTGTACCGCACCTTTGGGATGCAAGCCACTAACTGGGCCGATTCAGGGAATGGAAATTTACTCCAAGCCAATCGGGCTTTGGGTGAAATCGGACTTCTATTTGTGAAGATTGAAGATGAAGTAGTCGAGAAACAAATTCAGAAACTTGTAAATGCTAAAAAAATGAATGAAGCTGCAGACCTCCCAGTTACTCCGATGAAGGGACTGATTACTTACGATGATTTTGCCAAACTAGACATGAGGGTGGTAACTGTTTTGCAGGCCGAAGCAATGCCCAAATCCAAAAAGCTTTTGAAGTTGAAAGTGGATATTGGCTTAGGGCATCGAACGGTTTTGAGTGGGGTTGCTGAGCATTTTGATCCCGCGTTTTTAGTGGGCAAGCAAGTGACCATGTTGATCAACTTGGCTCCTCGAAACATGATGGGAATCGATAGTGAGGGCATGATTCTGATGGCAGCAGATAAGGATGGAAAACTCAAATTGCTTCATCCACACGAGGTGACCTTTCCGGGATCAGTGATTTCTTAAGGAGACTAGGAGCTAAAAAAAGGAGACAAAGAATTTGTCTCCTTTTTTGTTTTCACCAAGGTCTAGTTGGAGTCCTTTTTCAATATCAATTCGATTTTACTGCAGTTTTAGGCATTTCAAATAGATCATTATCTAGCTCGTCTTTGACTAAAAATACATCCGAAAAGCTAGTCTGGTAGCGGATTCTTTTACTGGAGTCATTTTCGATTAGGTAGCCGGTAATCACTCTTGGAAAGATCAATCCACCAGCATCTCGGTAGTCTTCGTATTTCAATGCTTCCTGTACTTGATTTCCCTTATCGTAAAATGTGACTGCAAATAATGCCCAAGCCAACTGGCCAGTAGTAGGATCAATCAATAGTTCGTAGCGGTTGGATGGTCCTAAAAGTTTTCCATCTTTCACTTTGGCTTCCAGTGTTGGATAACTGATGCCATTGAATACCCGATTATCCAATGGGGTGATGGTCACTAAGGTATCGGTAAGCGTGTAGGGGATACTAAGAAATGTCGAATACAGGTTGTGGTAGAAGCGAACAGAATTTCCAGGAAAAGCCTGACGATTGGGGCTTATCCAAACTTTCTCCCCATCATTCCCAGCTTGAAAAAGGTCTGCATCAATGCGCACCTTTCCTTCGCGGAGATCAATGTAATGATTTTCCCATTCTAGGGTAGTTTCATGGACCATTGCAAAGGATAAGGACTTGGCATCCACCCATTGTGCCCAATCTCCGTGTGCTTCCAAAAGCTTTTTAAATTGTTCGGGCTGCTGCAGTCGTGGATCAGGCCCTTGATTTTTTTCTTCACAGGATAATAGCGTCAAAAGAAGAAGGACTGGTAAAAGAAATTTAGACAAATTCATGGAGTAAAAATTTTTTAAATATAACAAAACAGGGAGACGTTCATCGATATTGATCCGTGATTATCCTAGGATGGGAGCATTTTTTAAAAAAAAGTAGGGGAGGGATTCTAAGAAATAAAAATATTATTTAGATTTGTTCCAAATAAAAATAAGAGCTTATGTGGAAGCAAATCCGCCCATTACTCAATTACATTCACCTGTATGCTGGCTTGCTCAGTGCAGTAGTAGTGATTGCGGTTTGTTTTACGGGGACACTTTACGTCTATAATACAGAAATACGCGAATTTTTTGATTCAGAGCGCTATTTTATCTCAGCTCAAGGGAATCCCAAAACATTAGAGGAGTTGAAATCTGGTCTTCAACCACTTCAACAAGGCAAGTTGGTAAGTATCACTACCTACTCAGGAGCCAATCGAACGGTACAGTTTCAAGTGAAAACGGAAAGTGAGGAGAAAGTAACTACCTATTTTGTGGATCCCTATTCTGGGAAAATTTTGGCTGATAATGCCAAGAAAACTGCTTCTGAAGAGCTGATGGGCTACGTATTTTCCATGCATCGCTGGCTTCTCTTGGATAAGGTGGATACACCCATATTGGAAAGTATGACCAACCAAGAATTGGGTCGTTTGATCAATGGAGTAGCCACTTCCTTATTTTTGTTGGGAGTGCTCACAGGAATTTTCCTTTGGCTTCCCAAAAAAGCCAAAAATTGGAAGCAAGGATTGTCCGTGAAATGGTCTGGTAATTGGAAGCGGATAAACCATGACCTGCACAATACCTTGGCCTTTTACTCTATCCTCTCATTGTTTATCATGGCTGTGACAGGTCCCTTCTGGTCTTTTGGCTGGTACAAAACTGGCTGGCAAAAAACTTGGGACACCTATCAAGCTCCAATAGAGGAGAAGAAAGTTGAACCGGCTAAAGAGGTGAATACTCCCGATCTGGGCTTTGCAGATTCCTCCGAGTTTTCCGAGCCCATCCTGATTCCTTTGGACGAGGCAGTGGCGGAAGTAAATAAGCACCTGAATTACGCTGGCGTAGTCAAACTTACTTTTCCGGAAGATCCAGAGGGAGATTTAGCAGTAAGTAAATCTCGAACTGGCATTTTTGTGAGGGCAGGAGCTGATCAACTGAAGTTGAATGCACAGACCCTGAAATTGAAGGAGAAAGTGCTTTTTGCTGAACTGCCAGTTCGCCAACAGATTGGGAAGTCTGTAAAGGCCTTGCATACTGGAGAAATTTTTGGGCAATTCACCAAATTCCTATGGGCTGTAGCCTGTGCCATTGCCACTTCACTTCCCATTACAGGAACCTTGATTTGGTGGAACAAGCGAAATAAAAAGAGAGGAGCTAAAGGCGATCAGAAAGCCGACTAATACCTTGGCGTGAGCAAAAAAAAAGCCTAAGCTGGGTTATAGGCTATAGCTATTTTTTTTAGAGGATATCGTGGATTTCCCAAAAAATAAGGAAAATTTACAACATGAGAATTCTCGTAGTTGAAGATGAGCAAGGCATTTCCAATTTTCTCAAGCAAGGCTTGGAGGAGGAGTCCTTTGCTGTTGATGTGGCTGACAATGGAAAAGTAGGGTTGGAGTTAGCACTTTCTGGAAATTACGATTTGCTCTTGCTAGATTGGATGATACCTGGCATGAGTGGCGTCGAGCTCACCCGTCAGTTCCGCAAAGAATTCTCCTTTACCCCCATTATTTTTTTGACTGCAAAGGACACGGTGGATGAAACAGTTTTTGGGCTGCAAAGTGGTGCCAACGATTACATCAAAAAACCTTTTCACTTTGAAGAACTCTTGGTTCGGATTCGGGTACAAATGCGAAGCCGAGAGCAGTCTGCAGAAAAGCTTATTTTGGGGCCTATAACTTTGGAACCAGAAAAGCACCTAGTCCTCTTGGAAGGGAAGGAAGTGGCACTCACCCAAAAAGAATTTGCTCTGCTCGAATACCTAGTAAGGAACAAAAATAAAGTATGCCGAAGGACCCGCATCATTGAAAGTGTTTGGGATATTCACTTTGACTACAACACTGGGATCATTGATGTATTTATCAATTCCCTCCGCAAAAAACTACAAATGAGCAAAGGGGAGGACTACATTCAAACCATCCGAGGGGTGGGGTATATGGCCAAAGACCGATGAACAACTCCTACAAAGAACGGATAGCGCGTAGGCTCACCCTGGTGACTGCTTTGATCTTTTTCCTCGTGTTTCTACTTATTTACCTGGTGGCCAACTATACCGTGGTGCGCAACATTGATCGTGAACTTCAACTAGAGATTGATAAGCACAAAGGGGAGATCTTTTTGGTAAATGGAAAAATCCGGTTTCTCCACATGGACGAATGGGAGGAGATGGAGCATGCTCAACTTCAGCTTAATCCAATTTTTATTGAGATTGTAGATTTGGAGGGGAATTCCATGGATCGATCTCCCAATTTAGGTGAAAATCACCTCACTTTTTCTCCAGAAAAATCATTAGCTGAAGAGGCTTGGACCCAAAAAATTGGTTCCCGAGAGGTCAGACAACGACAGATCCCATTACTGACTGCAGGTAAACAAGAGGGTTATTTGTTGTTGGCCAAATCTTTTGCCGATGCT
>SXYU01000274.1 GCA_005788235.1 Cytophagales bacterium | reverse complement strand
GTCGGCTGGTGGAAGGCTCTCAAGGCACGCTTATCAAAAATAAATTTAGTAAAGTCTCCTGCCTTAACTAGGTCTCCAATTTCGGTAAAAACCTCTTTGAAGTCTTCAATAGGTACATAATCCGTGAGCAATTCGCAGATAACAATCTTTCGTGTAGGGTTACTCCAAACTCTTGCATACTTGTGTTCAAATGCAAGATCAAATTCCATAACACCAGGAGAAAATGTGGTCTCGTTCATGTCTAGTAGGATAGATTTAGTAAATGGATTTCCTTTGTGAAGAAGTGGCTTGAGACACTTCTTCCTTTACCTCAGTCAATCGAATCTCCAAGTTGGATGCATACTCCAAAGTGGTGCGCATCATGTCCTGTTGGGATTGAATCTGCTCCTTCAAACGCAGAAGCTCTTGATTGACATCCGTCAATTGTTGTTCGTAATAAAGCTTCAACCTTTCCTTCTCCAGTTGGGCCTTTCTCAGTTCTTCCTTGAATAGTAGAAATGATTCAGGAGGTGTCTTCATAAACGCAATGCTTTCTTCTCGGGACCGTACCCTTACACAATACAAAAATAAGGATAAAATTGTTTGAAATTATTTTAGATGTGACATTCCTCCATCCACATGAAGTATTTGTCCTGTCATCCATGAAGACTTTTCAGCTAGTAAAAAAACGGTAGCCTCAGCAATATCCTCTGGTCTCCCCACCCTCCCTAGCGGATGCCGTTTGTCGGAAGCTTCTTTTTTCTCAGGAGTAGAAAGCAAGGCTCCTGCCAAAGGCGTTTCAGTAAGCGATGGAGCAATGGCATTGACACGGATTTTGCTGGGGGCCCATTCTGCTGCCAAGGAACGCGTCAATCCCTCAATGGCGCCTTTGGCCGAGGAAATACCAGAATGAAATCCCATACCTGTTTGTACTGCTACAGTACTGTAAAGTACTACTGCTGGTGCAGTTGATTTTTTCAGGCCTTTCAAACAGGCCTGGAGAACTCGAACGGCACCGTAGAAATTCACCTCCATCTCCTGCTTAAAGTCTTCGATGGAGATCCGATGAAAAGGCTTTAGATTGATAGTTCCGGGACAATACACTACCCCATCGATGACTTCTGGTAAACCGGGCATTTCCTCAAAATCTTTGGAAAAATCCAATGCAATGGTTCCTTCTCCGCTCTTTGAATACATAAAAAGTGTGGCCCCCTGTGCAGCTAATTGTTCGGCTAATGCTTTGCCAATGCCGGAGTTTCCTCCAACCAAAATAATATTCTTTCCCTTCATGGTTGTGGTGTTTGTAGTAGAATCAAAAAGACCTAAAAATGTTTGACAGAAACGAAAAAAACCCTGCTTTTGAAGCAGGGTTTCAGTTGGTTTAGTTTTGCTCAATTACCGACCACCAAAAGATGGTATAGGGAATTCCTTATTTTTTCAAACTGAGGTACTTCAAAAACTCATTTCGACTTTGCTCATCCGATTCAAATTTTCCGGAATAAAAGGAGGTAACCGTAGAGCTATTCGTGTCGTTTACACCTCGAGAACTAACACACATGTGGTAGGCATCCATAATCACTGCTACATCGTCGGTACCCAAGATTTCTCTGAGTTCGTTGCCAATTTGCATGGTCAAACGTTCCTGTACCTGCGGTCTCTTGGAAAAGTATTGAACAATTCGGTTGATTTTGGATAGGCCAATAACATTTCCATTGGAGATGTAAGCCACATGAGCCTTTCCGTATATGGGTACAAAATGGTGCTCGCAATGGGAGTGGAAAGTAATATCCTTTTCCACCAACATCTCCTTGTACTTATACTTGTTTTCAAAGAGTTTGGGTACAGGCTTATTTTTGGGATTGAGTCCCGCAAATACCTCCTTTACATACATTTTGGCCACACGGTGGGGTGTACCTTTTAAACTGTCATCACTGAGGTCAAGCCCCAAGATGTGCATGATATCTTTGAAGTGTTTTTCAATCAACTCCACTTTGAGGTCATCGTCCATTTCAAAGGCATCATCACGTAAGGGCGTCTGCAACGAACTGCCAACGTGCTCGTCTCCAATTTCTTCAAAGGAGGCTCTTGCTAGGTCAATTCCCATTGTATTCAACATAGTTTCTTTCGGTTTCATAGAGTCGTACGATTAATTCGTATTTCCGGTCAATTTTTTCTCTCAAAATAGTCCATATTACTACCGCAATATTTTCGGCAGAAGGATTGAGCTGTTGGAATTCAACGGTATCTAGATTTAAATTTTTGTGGTCAAACTTATTTAAGACATGTACCTTGATCAAGTCACTGAGCACTTTCATGTCAAACACATACCCGGTTTGCGGATCAATCTCACCCTTCAACTGCACAATCAATTCGTAATTGTGTCCGTGGTAATTGGGATTATTACACTTACCAAAAATTGTCTCGTTTTTCTCGTCTGACCAGGTAGGATTGAATAACCGATGTGCTGCATTAAAATGCTCTTTTCGGAAGATGGCTACTTTCATTGTTGTAGGAACAGAAGAAATTTATTTTTTGTTTAATTTTTGCTTAATATTTATTAAACAAAATATCAAATCCTTGCAGGTCAACCAATTAATTTGGTAGTTGATTTTATTTTTCCCTTAGCACAAATTACTCAACCTTAAAATCTTGGTATTTTCTCCCTAACTCCCAAGACGCTTTCAGCATCTCAAGAAAGTCACCCATACGGTGTAAAGGAATTAAATTAGGTCCGTCACTTAGGGCCTTGGCAGGTTCGGGGTGAGTTTCAATAAAAAACCCATCGATACCCGTAGCTGCTGCTGCTCTAGCCAAAACAGGGGCAAACTCACGTTGCCCTCCACTACTTCCACCCTGCCCTCCTGGCTGTTGCACCGAGTGGGTGACGTCAAAAACTACAGGAGCAAATTGACGCATGATCGGTAAGCCACGCATGTCTACGACTAGGTTGTGGTAGCCCAAAGAAAACCCACGCTCGGTCAAACACACGTTATCGTTGCCCGCACCTCGCACCTTATTGACAGCATAAACCATGTCTTCAGGTGCCATAAATTGTCCCCTTTTGATTTTCACCGCTTTACCTGTAGCTGCTGCTGCAAGAAGTAGGTCGGTTTGCCGGCAAAGAAAAGCTGGAATCTGAAGCACATCCACCACTTCCGCTACTTCGGCAGCTTGGTAGCTTTCGTGAATATCGGTCACCAAAGGTACATTCAATGCCTTCCCTACCCGATTCAACACCTCCAACGAGGCATCCATGCCTATGCTTCGAAAGGAAGAGGAGGAGGTCCGATTGGCTTTGTCAAAGGAGGCCTTAAATACATAAGAAAAGCCATGCTCTTCTGCCCAAGCCTTTACTTTGGTTCCTATCTCCAAACAAATGTCAAAGCTTTCTACGGCACAAGGGCCAGAAAAAAGTACGGGCCTGCCGGACCCTAATTCGATCCCATCCCGGATTTTCATCGTATTTGTTGTTCTTTTCATGCTTCTTTTTTAGCGAATTGCTCAATTAATGGGACCAATTGTCCTTTGGCATGCAGCAACAGGTCTGCAGCCTCACGGAAGACGCCTTTACCTCCTGCAAAAGGGGACACATAATTCACAGCTGCACAGACGTAAGGCAAAGCATCTACAGGGGCGATGGAAAGCCCTACTTTGGTCAATACGGGTAAGTCGATCAAATCGTCTCCTAGATAAGCAACCTCCTCAAGGGTCAACTCCATCGTTTCTAGCAATTCGGTTAACTTTTTGTACTTGTCCTTCACACCATGGTAATGAAAGTCAAAACGGAGTTCCTCACAGCGATTTTCCACCACCTGAGATGCGCGACCTGTAATGGCCCCTACGAGGAAGCCTGCCTTTTTCAGGTGCTGCACAATGAGGCCATCCTTGACATTGTACTTTTTGTATTCCATACCCTCGTTGTCGTACAAAATACCCCCATCGGTAAGTACCCCATCTACATCGGTGATGAGTACTTTAATATGTTTTGCTTTTTCCAACACTTCCACAGGGACATGCTGCAGGTAAGCTTCTACTATTTTTTCTGTTTCCATTGAATTGAATAAAGATCTAGCCTTCGCTGATCTAGGTTACGTACAGATCCCGCTTTTCGTTGTTTGGTCAATAAATCGAGGTCCACATCTGCTACGATGGTGGTTTCTGCATTTTCCGAAGCCATTGCTACCGTGGCATCGTGTGGGAATGAAAAGTCAGAGGGAGAGAAAATGGCTGCTTGTGAGTACTGAATGTCCATGTTTTCCACTTTAGGCAAGTTGCCCACCGAGCCTGTGATGGCTACATAGCATTCATTTTCAATAGCTCGTGATTTCGCACAGATATTGACGCGTAAGAAAGCGTTTTTGGTATCGGTCCAGAAAGGCACAAAAAGGATGTCCATCTCTTGCTCTGCCAAGATTCGACCCAGCTCAGGGAATTCGACGTCGTAACAAATCAAGATGCCTATTCGGCCAGCATCGGTTTCAAATACATTGATTCCATTGCCGCCCTGCAAACCCCAGTAGGCTTGTTCGTCTGGAGTGATATGCAATTTGTACTGCTTGTCTTGGGTACCATCACGACGACAGAGGTAACTTACATTACGTAGTTTTTTACCGTCGTATTCCGGCATGGAACCAGCAATAATGTTCACATTGTAGGATACGGCCAGATCAGACATCCGATTCACAATTTCGGTGGTGTAGTCTGCCAAGTTTCGGATAGCCTCGGATGCATCCATGTCATTGAACTCCGCCAACATGGGGGCATTGAAAAATTCGGGAAGTAAACAGAAATCCGACTTGTAACCCGACACGGTGTCTACGTAAAATTCTACCTGCTGCATCAAGTCATCCACATTGGAAAAACGACGCATCTTCCACTGCACCAATCCCAGTCGAACGATGGATTTCTTATTACCAATCAGCTTCTCATCCTTTTCGTAATAGATGTTGATCCACTCCAACAAGGTGGCGTAGGCTCGGGAATCTGTATCTTCGGGAAGGTACTTGGTGATTACCTTTCTTACGTGAAACTCGTTGGCGAGCTGAAAAGAAAGTACAGGGTCAAAAATCTCACGATTCTTCACCAGGTCAATGTATTTCCGCGGGGTCATCTCATCGGCATACTTGGAGTAGCCTGGAATACGGCCACCAGCGATGATGGAACGAAGGTTGAGGTTCTCGCAAAGTTCTTTCCGAGCATCGTACAGGCGTCGTCCCAGTCGCATGCCTCGGTAGTCCGAATGCACAAAAATATCGGTCGCATACAAGGTATCACCATCCGGATCGTGGGTATCAAACTTGCCATAACCGGTAATCTCATGGTAGGTGTGGTTGTCCCCAAACTTGTAGTAGTCCACGATGATACTCAAGGCTGCCGCAATGACCTTCCCATTGTCCTCGATACAAATTTGCCCTTCAGGAAACATGCGGAGTTGATTTTTGAGCTCCGCTTTGGTCCAGGCTCCACCTTGGTTTTTGTAGATAGACACCATGATTTCACGAATATCCTGGTAATCAGAAAGCTTGATATTCCGTAATCGCAGTCGGTG
>SXYU01000273.1 GCA_005788235.1 Cytophagales bacterium | reverse complement strand
GCAATGGAACGCCTTGAACCTGGATCCTTCTTCAAGATCACCTCGGTGAAACCATTCGGCTTACTTAAAAAAATGCTCAACTTCCCAACATGATTTCCAAATTGGCAGATCACATAATCCTTTTTGCCGTCTCCATTCCAATCTGCCACCTCCATATCCATGGGCCGCATCAGCTGATCAATGCGAGGCACTTCCTCCCAATTCCTACCCTTTAAGTTGAAAGTCGATAAAAGTCCAATCGAATCATTGGATGGGTCCATCTTTCCCATGGAAATCAAATCAAAGGAAGACGGGGAATTCCAAATGAGATCCACTGGAGCCACGCGGGTAGGCAAGGAATCGATTTGCTTAAACTTGTTCTTTGAGTCCAAGCGAAAAATAGATCTGAAACGATGCCCTACCCACAAATCCCCCGTTTGTGGATGAATACGAAGCAAGGTAGTCAGGCTAGATCGTATCGCTGAGAAGACAGGCACCTCTAGCGTGAAGCCAGGGATTCCTACCTGAGGACGCTCCTTCTTTGCTTGAGGCAATGGAGTGACCGGTGCATTTTCTAAGTAGTAGGCTTCTAGCTTTTTCCAGTTGTCATGCGTGATGTATGGTACTTTGGAGTAAATCCCTTCAGGCACCCCTTCATCTTCAGGCATAGCTGTACCGAAATCCTCCTCCAAATACAAACCCATTCGCTTGCGCATATCAGGTAGTAAGGTAGTCCAGGTTTTCTTATCCAAAACACTTGGATCAGGCATCAGGTGACAGGCAGCACAATATCCTTTGGCCAATTGCTCACCCGAAAGGTCCAAATCTGATTGGGATAGCTGGTAGAGGCTGGGAGGAGGTTGCTTCCGCTCAGTTAGGGGTTCACATCCCCAAACTATCGCCAAAAGAACAGTACAGAAAATACCAATCTGTCTCATAACCAATCTACAAGACTGATTTGAATTCTGCTACCACCGCAGGATCTATACCAAAAATAGTCGAATAGTCTACGGCTGTAGAAGAAAAGGAAAGTTCCGGCTTCGTAAATTGATTGCTACTCGCTTTCGGCAACTTGCAAGAGGCATGGATTTCTTTGAGGTAGCCCGTTGCTTTCAAGGTTGGGACATGGGAAGGCTTTAGCCCTCCTCCAGGCATGACAATCAGTTGGTCTTTTGCCAAATTCAGCAATTCAACCACCTGGTCTATCCCTTCGCTAAGGGAATTTTTACCTCCAGACGTAAGCACCCGTTGAAAACCCAGCTGCATAATTTTCTTTAGGGATTCTTGAAGATTTGCCGAAGCATCAATTGCTCTGTGGAAGGTGCAAGGCTTGGAAGCGGCTGCACGAAGCAGAAATTCGCAAGCAGATTCATTGACTGCCCCCTGAGGATCCAATACCCCAAAAACAAAGCCATCTGCACCAAGGTCAGCCAAGAGCTGTATGTCGTGCTTCATGACAAGTAGCTCCTTGGAAGAATAAACAAAATCACCGCCACGAGGACGAATCATGACAAAAATGGGGAGATCAAGCTCAGTCTTCAAAAAGCGAAGCATCCCTGCACTGGGGGTTTCTCCTCCTTCAGGGAAGTTGGCGCACAATTCCAGACGATCAATCCCTTGCTGAGCCGCTTCCATTGCAGCCTGCACATTAAAAACAGGAGCTTCTAAGAGAATGCTGCTCATGGCTTAAACTGACTACCTGCATCCACCAACACATTGCCAGATTCCGTAGCCAGGGCATAATTGAATCCAGGATGTACAGCAAAAGCACCTACTTCTCCCTCTTTGTTGATTGCAAGAAATCCTGCTTGGATGTCTTTGATGTTTTTATTTTTTGCAACCAACCTACGTACTGCTTCTTCGCAGGCTTCTTGAGGGCTTCTCCCTTGACGCATGAGTTCTACAATCAAAAAGCTGCCGCAAATGCGGATGATTGACTCTCCCAAACCCGTGGCTGTGGCAGCTCCAACTTCGTCGTCTACAAATAGACCTGCTCCAATAATAGGGCTATCTCCTACCCTACCATGCATTTTGTAGGCCAGCCCACTCGTCGTGCAGCTACCTGCCAATTTCCCAGTAGCATCTAAGCCAATCATGCCGATAGTATCGTGATTTTCAATATTGATGATGGGTTTGTATTGGCTAGTTACCTTCCACTTATCGTATTCTTTTTGGGCATTCGGGCTCAATTTTTCTTTTTCCATCGGGAAACCCTGAGCAATGGCAAACTGTCTTGCTCCCTCGCCTACTAGCATCACGTGTGGGGTTTTTTCCATAACTGCGCGAGCCAGGGAAATAGGGTGCTTTACCTGTCTGACAAAGGCCACCGTACCACAGGAGCCATCTCCGCACATGATGGAGGCATCCAAAGTGGTAATCCCTTCCCGATCCGGCAGTCCTTGGAGTCCTACAGAAAGGTTTTCCATATCCAACTCGGTATTCCGAACTCCCGCTTCCACTGCATCGAGGATACTGCCCGTTTGCTTCAATTTGGCCCAGGCATCCGCATTGGCAGGAATCCCATGATTCCAAGTAGAAAGGATTAGTGGCTTCGTTCCACTAGATTTTTTCAATGGGGAGGCATGGCTTTCTAGCGCAGCCATCCCAGGGAGTAGTAATGCTGATCCAAGCAAGGATTGCTTGATAAACTTTCTTCTTTGCGACATGGATTGTACTTTAGAATCTGAAATACAAATTATCACTTTTGATCCGAATTATCCTTTTCTTTTATCCAAATCTGAAAACAAATCCATGAGACCCTATATTTTAAAAGAAGCCAGCTGGAAATCCCTCAAAACCTATCGCTATGACCTAGCGGTCTTGCCATGGGGCGCCACCGAAGCACACAACTATCACCTACCTTATGGTACAGATGTCTATGAGGCCGATGCTATAGCCGAAGAGGGCGCTCGGAAAGCTTGGGAGAAAGGGACTAAAGTCGTGGTACTTCCTACCGTTCCCTTTGGGGTAAATACAGGGCAGGCCGACATCTATCTAGATCTTAACCTTAATCCGAGTACACAGCTACTGATTCTCCAAGATTTAATAGTTGTTTTGCAGCGTCAGGGGTTGAAAAAATTACTGATTCTCAACAGCCATGGAGGGAATAACTTTCAGCCCATGCTTCGGGAATTGGGACTTAAGTTTCCAGACATGCTGCTCTTCACTTGCAACTGGTTTCAGGCGCTGGACAAAAGCCAGTACTTTGAAGAAGGCGGAGACCATGCAGACGAAATGGAAACTTCCTTGATTCAATACCTGCATCCGGATTTAGTAGCTCCCTTAGCCGATGCTGGAGGTGGGACTGAGAAAAAGTCCGTTATCCGCGGCATTCGTGAAAAATGGGCCTGGGCAGAGCGCAAGTGGTCTGAAGTATCAGAAGACACCGGAATTGGAAATCCAAAAAAAGCCTCCCCAGAAAAAGGGAGGCGTTATTTCGAAGCAGTGACCAACAAAGTTGCCGAGCTAATGGAAGATATCAGCAAGGCAAAGCCTGGAGAATTGTACCGTTAATCGGCATCCGAAGGAAGCGTCAGCGTTTCCACATTTCCCTTGTAATCAATCTGGGAAGCAGATTTTACGCCTTTGGGCAAGTGAATGGTGCGGCTGGATTGCGAGCCAAAGCCTGCTCCATAGCTCGTATCGATTCGCTGTTTTTTGCCATTGGCAAGCACAAGCTCCACTGCCATCGCATCAGCTGGAACTTGCAAGACCCTAGTTTCCTGCTGCTTTACTGAAAAGGCTAGGAGTTTGGATCTGTTTTGAGAAGCAACATACAGGGCTTCACCTCCAGTTCGTGCAAGTTTGACCAAGGACTTGGCATCACCAGGAACTATGAAGCCGCTTTCCCTTGCAGAAACAGGGACAAAGCCCCTTTTGCCATCTCCTAGAAGCACCCAGCCCAGCGCCGCATCTAGCCTACCGATAAATACCTCGTTTCCATAGTCATTTCCCACCATTACAAGGTCTGTGTACCCATCGCCATTGATATCTTCAGCCACGATTCCATTCATCGGAGCAATTTGAGCTTGCCAAGGAAGCTCATGCAAGGTGAATTTGCCATTGCCTAGATTCTCTACCCAAACAGAGCGGTCACTATTTCCGATCAATCTCTTCGCATTCTTCTTCTCCTCTTCAGTAAAGAAGGTCTGTTCCGTACTCAAGGCAAAGTGCTTGTAGCGATCAAATTTTCGTCTGAACATGGGGCTTTGACCCATCAAATCATCCCAGAAATGGGTAGGAAAGGCTTGGTAGCCTCCACCAATTTTATCTTTGTAGAATGCAAAAGCCACCGGATCCACCGAGCCATTGGCATCAAAATCCTTGGCATAGAGGATGTATGGCCGGTCGGCAGAGGGAGCGAAGGCATTGTTGGCCCCCATGTTACCAACCACCCAGTCGGTATCTCCATCCTGATCCAAGTCGGCACTCAGGATGGAGTTCCACCAACCGCTAGATTCTTCCAATCCAGTGCCCTTGGCTAATTCAAGGCGCTTCCCTGTATTTAAGAATAGGGTAATCGGCATCAACTCTCCTACCACGACTAAATCCACCTTTCCATCTCGATTTACATCTGACCAAAGTGCATCGGTGAGCATGCCTAGATTTTCCAATTCAGGAATCCAGGTTTTGGTCACATCAGTCAACTTCCCTTTTTCATTTTTCAAAAGAAATGACCTCTCAGGAAGCGGATATTGCCCAATGGGAGCACGACCTCCTACAAATACATCTAAGAAACCATCTCCATCGAAATCCGCACCCCGCACGACCGATCCATTTCCTACGGCGATGGAGGAACTCGGGTCCAACTTAAAGTTTCCTTTTCCATCGTTGAAATACACCCGATCCTGGTATTCTGGAGCCCCAGGTACAAATTCAGCACTCCCCGACATCAAATACAAATCCAAGTCTGAATCGTTATCCAAATCTACAAGGAGCACTCCCGTTACTTCTTGGGTAATGCTTTCACCAGCAGGAAGCAGTGCTTTTTGAGTAAAAGATCCATCCTGGTTTTGGCTGTACCAAAGAGGTGAAAATCCAGACGAAGAACCCACTACCAGATCTTCTCTCCCATCTCCATTAAGATCCCCTACCGCGAGGGCTGGCCCAAACTGTGAAAGTTTGTGTGGGAGCGTGCGTTGTAAGTTGTAGTCGATTTTATCTTGTTCCTGGTGGATGTAATCCATCCCTAGAGTGGTAGAAACTTCCTCAAAAAGTTGATTTTCTGGTACTAACTCTTCTACTGCTACTGACTTGGTTCCTGGACTAGCAGTGCCATAGGCCAAGGAGAGCACTTGGTTGACTGGTACTTGTTTGAGGTTGTGCACTTTCCCGTCCGGCCACTTTACGGTAAGTTCCTCGACCATTGTTGCTGAATCCAAACCAAAATGGACAATGGGCTCCGTGGAAGACATGTATCCTCTAACCACCTGCAATTCTTGGAAAGCCATCTTTCCATTACCCCACTTTGCCCAGACTTTTGCTCCTAAGCCCTGCGGGTTATTTTTAGGGCCTTCAAGTTTAATTCTGAGGTAGCTAGGTGACTTTTCTTGTTCATTCAGCTTGTTTTCAAATACAAAGGCAGGGTCATTGATGTTGTTGACCACATAATCCAAGTCTCCATCCAAGTCCAGATCCAAAATTACCGCCCCATTAGAAAAGGAGGGTTGATTGAGGCCCCATGCTTCACCCACATCTTGGAAAGAAAGGTTGCCTTCATGCTTGTAAGCATAATTTGGAATTTTTACGATGGGAATGGAATCCAACAATTGCCGTGTAGAAGCGATATTGCCTACATCTGCACGATAATTAGCAAAATCTTTATCAGTAATGTCTCTTGGAAATCCATTGGTGATCAGGAGATCCCGATTGCCATCGTTGTCCATATCTGCAAATAAGGGTGCCCAACTCCAGTCGGTTTGGTATACTCCTGCCAGCATTCCCACCTCACTGAATGGAAGGCCAGGACCATTGTTGAGGTGCAGCATGTTGCGTACATACTGGTACTCGTAGCCAAACTCCTCGTTGTTGAGGTAGGTTTGGTAGACGTTTTTGCCAATGGTGGTTTTCTTTCGGTAGCTATCCTCACCAAGCATGTCTATGGTGATGAGGTCAGGAAGTCCGTCGTTATTCACATCGGCCATATCGGAGCCCATAGAAAACTGGCTCTGGTGCCGCAACAAATCCTTGGTTTGATTCGTGAAGGTTCCGTTTTGGTTGTTGATGTAAAGAATGTCATTGGTAATGTAATCGTTACTGACATGAATATCTGGCCAGCCATCATTGTTGACATCACCAATAGCTAGACCCAAACCAAAGCCCTCGTAGGTGATTCCCGCTTCAATTGTCACGTTGGTAAAGGTCCCGTCCCCATTATTTCGGTAAAAAGAATCGTTATTGATGGCAGAGCCATCGGTGACTTTAGCTCTGAAGTTGGTCGGTTTTGCTGCCAATTGCTCGTTGTTAAGGACATAGAGGTCTAGGTCACCATCTAGGTCATAATCGAGGAATGCGGCCCCCATGGAATTGCCTGAGTCAGCGATTCCGTATTGGCCAGCCATTTCCCTAAAACTTATTTTGCCTTGGGCATCTTTTCCTTGGTTTACAAAAAGCAAGTTGTTCCGTTCTCCAGGACCTTTTTTCATAGCGGTGGCCACATAGATATCGGGCCAACCGTCTTGGTTGATATCTACGACAACCGATCCCGTACACCACTTGTCTGCTGCAAGAATCCCTGCCTCCTCAGAGACATCGGTAAATGAAAATTCGCCTTGATTCAGGTAAAGTCGGTTGGCAACTTGATTGCCTGTAAAAAAGAGGTCTGGAAGGCCATTCTGATCAAAATCAGCAGTAGCCACACCCCCACCATTAAAAATATATTCGTCGGTGAGGATGTTGAAACTGTCTGATTCTACGATCTCATTGGCAAATGAAATACCCGTCTCATCCGAAGATTTGAGTTCAAAAAGGGTTTTTTCCTGTTGGCAAGATACTAAATGCGCTCCAAGTACTACAGCTAGAAGAAGGGATGGAATTCTCATCAAGAAAGGGGGAAATAAGAAGTAGAAAATTACATTTTCCCAACTGGAAAAAAAAGTATTGGATAGCAAACAAAAAAAAAGAGAAGGTCTATCGACCTTCTCTTTTTACTCGTATTGTATTGAGGGATTAGAATCCTGGGTTTTGCACCAAGATATCTTTTCCTACAAGGTCAATTTGATCTTGAGGGATTGGAACCCACTTAAACTTATCGGCATACTTAGATCCACCTAGGGCAGAAGCAAGTTTAGCTCCATCGTAAGCAAAGTAGAAATCCAATTCAGCCTGGGCAGTTCCCCAACGCTGAAGATCATAGAAACGGTGACCTTCCATACCCAATTCTAGAAGACGCTCGTGACGTACAGCTAGTCTAGCAGTATCTTTGCTTGTCCAAGCAGCAGTATACGTGCTGATCTTGTAGTTAGCAGCAGGAGTACCATTGCTTCTCTTAATTTCAGAATTGATTGCTCTAGTACGCACTCTGTTCACATACTCACGTGCTTTTTCCAAGCTACCTACTTCGATTTCAGCTTCAGCAGCTAGCAATAGCACGTCTGCAAAGCGGATAATCATGAAGTTGATGCCGGTATAACCCGGAGTCCAAGAAGAGTTGTCTTGGAAAGTTCCTGACTCAGACTTCGCATATACATACTTCTTAGGAGAGTAAGGACCTGCGTTTGGCTGGTTACGGATCCAAGCTTGACCTGGGTGATCCATCCAATCCAAGTAAGGGATACCTCTACGACCTACAGTATGGTCCAAACGAGGGTCAAGTTCACCAGCATCCGGAGTGAAGGCTGCACCAGAAGCTACATCCTGGTCGTTCTTCACTTGGTTTGCACCGGTGTTGTAGGACTTGTCCAAAAGTGGAAGACCATCCTTCGTTCTAAACGCATTCACAAAAGTGAAGCTTGGCTGGAAGAATCCGCAGCAGTTACCTGGACCAGCAGGTCCGGTGTTGTATGGAAAATTCAAGTCAAACTCAGGGTTGGCGTTGTTTACAGAGCCAGTGTTAGCAGCAGACTGATAGGCCCAGATAGATTCCTGGTGGTTATCGTTCTTGCCACGGAACATGTCATCGTAGTATGGCACTAAGCCGTACTTCAATCCATTTGAAGTCACACCATTTGCAATCACGTCATCAAATAACGCTTTTGCTTTGGTGTACTCCTTGGTGTACATGTATACTTTAGCTAAGTAAGTCTTCGCTGCCCATACGTTTACTCGACCTACCTGAGGCTGAGTAGCTGGAAGCTTAGAGATCGCAAATTCCAGATCCGCGATGATAAATGGCCAAAGCGATTTGTCATTCTTCACTTTTTCTAAACCGGAACCGTAATCAACAGTCTCGTCCACATAAGGAGTCTTGTCGTAATCACGAGCAAGCTCAAAGTAGAAATGCGCTCTCAAGAATCTAGCTTGCGCAGAAAGACGAGCCTGATCGTTAGCGGTAACAGTCGGACCAGCTTTGGTTAACAGTCTCAACACGTTATTTGCACGTGCGATACCTTCGTAACATACGTTGTACTTCGCTCCGATATCGCCACCAGCAGCATTGTTTTCAAAGCGCTGAATAGGGTTGATCGTTGTAAAGTCACCTGGGTCAGTACCTTTATTGGCCTCTCCCCCTCTAATACTACCCCACACCCAGTTGGATGGAGATCCTAATCTGTTGCCGCGTCCGTTTACTTGGGAGTATGCCGCAATCAATGATGCATCTAGACCAGCTAAAGTAGAAAGCTGGGCTTCAGCCAATTGACCAACCGGCGGGACTTCCAAAAACTCCTCGCTACAACTCACAGCTACTAGCATCACTCCGGATGCAAGTAGGGCACCGATTTTTAATTTGTAATTGTTCATTTGTTTAATCTATTATAGTTGCTATAACTCGATACGAAATTAATTGTTTAAGCTTAGAAGCTTAAGTTAAGACCGAAAGTCCAACCTCTAGTTATTGGGTAGTTACCTACGTCAATACCGAAAGTCAAGTCAGCGTCACCACCAACAGCCGGATCCAAACCTTCATAACCTGTGATGGTAAGTAGGTTATTCACAGAACCAAACACTCTCAATCTTTCCATTTTCAACTTTTGCAGTACACTTGCAGGAGCAGAATATCCAAGGGTCAAATTCTGGAATCTTAAGTAAGATCCATCCTCGATGTAATGAGAGTTGGCTACGTTGGAGTTTGAGAAGTTAGATACACGCTCTACGATTGGAATAGTTGCATCCAAGTTTTGCGGGGTCCATGCTTCAAGCAATCGCTTTGCCTTAGCAGCACCTTCGAAGGTCTGATTGAAATCAGTAAACCAACGAGACTGGTTCCAGATTTCGTTACCAATAGAAGTATACAAGTAAGCTGATATATCAAATCCTTTGTAACCTACAGTGAAGTTCATACCTCCTGTAAAATCAGGAACTGGATTTCCAAGGAACACCCGATCAGCAGGAGTGATGGAACCATCTTTATTTACGTCTTCAAACTTGAAACGACCTGGAGCAGCACCATCTTGTTTGGCATGCTTAGACACATCTTCTGCATTTCTAAACAATCCAAGCGTGTTGAATCCAAAGAAAGAGGAAAGTGGCTGGCCTACCGCGTTACGGATTGGCTGGATACCTCTGTAAGAAGGGTTCACAGAAGTGATGAAGCTCAAGCCAGGGGCTAGCGCAACGATCTCGTTCTTTAAAGTTGAACCTGTTACAGTCAATTCATAGGTCAAGTCAGAAGTAAAGTTACCACGAGTAGTTACCAAAAGGTCAAGACCTCTGTTCAACATCTCTCCAATGTTAACTGCTGGAGGTGCAGCATTGCTACCTGCAGTCAAAGGAATTGGAACAGTGAACAACAAGTCTTTGGTATCTTTTCTCCACCAGTCGAAGATCACATCCAATTTACCGTTGTAGAAGGTACCATCAAAACCGATATTCTGGGTAACAGCAGTTTCCCACTGTGCGTTCGGGTTACCGATACGAGATCTTCTGAAACCAATTACAGCACCTGAGTTAGAACCTGTGATATCGTAAGAAGCGGATCCCACGTCACCTCCGAACAGAGAGTACTGGTTGTTTGGATCAACGTTGTTGGAGTTACCCATCTCGCCATAGCCACCACGGATTTTCAAATCGTCGATCCAAGTAGCTCCTTGAAGGAAAG
>SXYU01000272.1 GCA_005788235.1 Cytophagales bacterium | reverse complement strand
ACGAATTTCAAGATATTTTTGGAAAAAATACCGCGAAGTACTTCGACCAAATGGGTCGATTCTACTTTACAAAGGAGCGTTTTGACCTGCTGTATCCTTCCTATGGGGACACGTACCCTATGTACAATGGGGCCATTGGCATGACCATTGAGCAAGGTGGGGGCGGACGTGCCGGTATTGGTGGCTACAACTCCATCGGTGATACAGTCACCTTGAGTAGCCGAATTGCTGGACACTACACGGCTGCACTTTCAGCAGTGGAGATGACGAGCCAGCATGCCGCTAGATTAGTAAGTGAGTTTGAGCGCTACTTCAAAACCAACTCCACTGCTCCCAAAGGCACCTACAAAAGTTTTGTAATCAAAGGCGAAAGCAACCCAGCCCAAGTCGCCAAATTGTTGGAATTGATGGAAAAAAACGGAATTCAGTACGGAAAAGCTGCTGCAAAAACAGGCTTGAAAGGCTTTGAATACCAAAGTGGGAAGGCGGGTGTTTCCTTTACAACGAGCGACAAGGACATCGTCATTTCAGCTTACCAGCCCAAATCTGTCTTGACCCAAGTATTGTTTGAACCCAACCCTGCTCTGCACGATTCGATTACCTACGACATCACGAGTTGGGCTTTGCCTTATGCTTATGGGTTAAAAGCCTTTGCTCTGGATACCCGATTGGATCCAAGCGGAACCTACGAGAAGCCTGCAGCTGCTCAGACGAAAGTCACTGGGACACCAGTAGCCTACCTAGCTCCTTGGCAGGGAACACGAGATGCGGCATTCCTTGCAGCCCTTCTCAACAAAAAAATCCGCGTGCGCTACGCCGAATACCCCTTCACCGTGGAAGGAAAATCCTACCCAGCAGGAACGCTCATGATCACCAAAGGGGGCAACGAGTGGGTTGCTAATTTTGATCAGACAGTACAAGAAACTGCCGCAGCATTGGGCATTACTTTGAGCACTACCCAAACAGGCTATGTGGAGCAAGGCAAGGACTTTGGTTCGCCAACCGTACGCGTGATCCAAGCACCAAAGGTGGCCTTGGTGGGCGGTCAAGGTACCTCCTCCCTTAATTTTGGAGAGGTGTGGCACTTCTTCGAAAAAGACTTGAAGTATCCACTCTCTAGCCTAGATGCTACTTCGATGGGCAATGCGGATTTGAGCAAATACAATGTGATCATTCTTCCCTCTGTATTCGGGTCTGCCTTGTCTGCTTCCGCCCAAACCAAGTTGAACGACTGGGTAAAGGCCGGAGGAAAGGTGATTGCCATCGATGGCTCGGTCAACCTTTTTGCCAACAAGGAAGGCTTCAAGTTAAAGACCTTTGACACGGAAGATGAGAAAAAGGCTGCCGAGAAAGCCAGCCAGGAACTCGCCAAAAAAGAGCGCTTGGAGCCCTATACCGATGGAGAGCGCTTGGAAATCGCAGGGGGCACAGCGGGAGCCATCTATGAAATCAAGATGGATGAAACCCATCCCCTAGGCTACGGCACAGGAGGAAAATACTATACCCTCAAAAACAACTCCAGCCGCTTTTCCTTCCTCAGCGGAGGCGCCAATGCTGGCATTATTGCTTCAAACCATGCCTACCGAACAGGATACATTGGGTACAAAATCAAATCCCAGATGGGTCAATCCCTCGTGATTGGTGCGGAGTCGCAGGGAAGAGGACAAGTCGTCTATTTTGTAGACAACCCCATCTTCAGAGGATTCTGGGAAAGTGGAAAACTTGTGCTAAGCAACGCCATATTCATGGTAGGTCAGTAGGTTTGTTGATCTAAAATGAAGGTTTAAAAAGGAGGATAACCTAGATTTTAAAATTTGATTCTAAAAAAGCAAAAGACTGCATTTTATCATATTTTTATTTTTCTTCCCATCCAAGTCAAACCAAATCCCACCAAAAATATCGTCAGAGTTCCAATGACTATGGCCATATTAGTATGAAGGGGATTGGATAGCGTTTGTGGTAAACCATTTCGAATAAGAATAGTCGATAAACTCATCCAAGAGATTACCAAAACACCTAAAAATACAGCAAAAATGGCTTGAGGATTTTTGGCTTTTGACAACAATCCCAAAAGAAAAAGGCCTAAAATTCCGCCACTAAATATCGAGGATAGGGCCCACCAACCCTCTAAAGTGTTGCTAACTCCATTAAATGCCAATCCAACCAAAATACTGAGTAGGCCCATCACAAGTGAGGAAATTCTCAATACCCAGAGGGCTAACTTTTCCGATGGATTTGGGTGTATGTATTTACTAAAATGATCGGAAAGAATCACCGTTGCAGAGCTGTTGATACTTGTGGAAACTGTACTCATTCCAGCAGCAAATATCGAGGCTATTAGCAGGCCTGTCATACCAACTGGAAGTTGATTAACAATGAAATAGGGAAATACTTTATCTCCTGCAATTCCCTCGGGAAGTAAATTAGGAAATGACTCATAATAAGCAAATAATGCTGTACCTATAAAAAAGAAAACAAAGGAAACGGGTAGATAAAGTAGGCTTCCTAACCAAGTAGCTTTCTTGGCTTCCCCCTCGCTTTTGGCGGTCAAGTAGCGTTGGACATAACTTTGGTCAATTCCAAAATTTTGGAGATTTATAAATAGGCCATAGACCAAAATCATCCAAAAGGTAGAACTGGAAAAATCTAACTTAAAACTACCCAAGCTAAATTTATCTGCGTCCGCTGCCATCCTAAATACGGTTTCTGGACCATCAGGAATTTCAAAGAAAATTACTCCTAGGCAAGCCAAAGCCCCAAAGATTAAAAGGATTCCCTGTACGGTATCGGTCCAAATAACTGCCTCTATTCCTCCCCACATCGAATATAATACTACGCTAAATCCGATCAAGATAATGATACTGGGTATACTCCATCCCAATAAGACATTCATTGGCAAAGCAAGTAAATACATAATTGCTCCCATTCGCGCAAGCTGAGTCAAGAGGTAACAAGAAGAAGTATAGATTCTCGCCCAGGCCCCAAATCGCTGCTCAAGGTAGAAATAGGCAGATTCGCATTGTAATTTTCGGTAAAGAGGGACAAAATATTTTACTGCAATCCAGGCTGCCAAAGGAATTGAGAAACTAAAAACAAACCCGTTCCAATTAGTTGAATAGGCATTTCCTGGCAAAGCCAAAAAACTGATACTACTCACATAGGTAGCAAAAATCGACATTCCGATGGCCCAAGTAGGAAGCCTACCTCCTCCGGTCGTAAAATCCTTTGCGGTCCTCTTTCTAAATGAAAAAGAAATTCCAAATCCAACAATTGCCAACATGTAAATTAGAAAAATAGCAAGGTCTAGAATCTGCATTTGTAGATGGGAGATTTTGTGAATTGGGCAGCTAGGAAGACAAACTCTTACATTAAGTTATTGCTCCTCTAGCGTT
>SXYU01000036.1 GCA_005788235.1 Cytophagales bacterium | reverse complement strand
CCGCTGCTAGATGCCTATGCCTACAATGTGGAAAACAACATCTCCTCTGATCCGAGCATCCAAAAGTTGGAGCAGGGAGAAGTATTACTCTACACCAAGCCCATCGTGATCAGCAATGCCCTGTGCTTAAGCTGTCATGGAGATGCTAAAAAGGACATCGCTCCCGAAACTGCCGCCAAACTGAAGCAACGCTACCCGCAAGACCCAGCTACCGGCTATGCACTCGAAGATCTGAGAGGCATGTGGTCCCTTCGCCTCCCCAAAAAAGAAGTGGTCAAACGGCTTTAACCCTGCAACAGCTTCATCCTAATTTTTTGCTCTCCTCTGAAGCTTGTAGTTCAGCATGAGGAATATTTTTTTAATCCTAAACAAATTTCATAGGCCATTTATCGATTGGGCTGTGGTAACCTAGAGAAATTTTGTATTTTCAAGGGTATTTCGTTGTAGCTGAACAAATGAAAAAGATCTTGGGCCTTTTTTTGGTAATTTTAACGAGTTTTCAACTCAACCCAGCCCGGGTATTTGATCCCTATACCCAAAAAATTATGGGTACTCCGGTAGCTTTTGACATGAGCCCAATTCCTGCCGGCACCTTCTGGATGGGGAGCACGGATCCTTCTTTTCCAGACCAAAAGCCCCTGCATGCCGTGAAATTGAATGCCTTTTGGATGGGAACTCATGAGGTGACCTGGGAGGCATTTGAACTTTTTCTAGACAAGCAGTACGAGCAAACAATCACTGAAGGTGGGGTGCCTGCACGAGTAGATGCACTCTCACGACCGAGTTTACCCTACCTCGACATGACCTTTGGTATGGGAAAAGAAGGAAAGCCTGCTGTGGGCATGACCCAGTACGGGGCCTTGCAGTACTGCCACTGGCTATACCTGAAAACAGGGATTTTCTACCGTTTACCCACTGAAGCAGAGTGGGAATATGCTGCTAGAGCCGGTTCCAAGGACCGCTTTTTCTTTGGCAGCGACCCCGCAGCACTGGAGGACTATGCCTGGTTTGCTGCCAACAGTAAGGGAAGCACGCAGGTAGTAGGAATCAAGAAACCCAACCCTTGGGGACTGCATGATATCTACGGCAATGTGACCGAGTGGACGATAGACCAGTATGCTCCTGATTTTTACAGCAAGTCTGCTGACACCGATCCCATCAATCGAGGCACTAAACTCTATCCTCACACCCTTAGAGGCGGGAACTTTGCAACTGCAGAAGCCAGTTTGGGCTCCGCCTTTCGGGAGTATTCCGATCCCGTATGGAAACGCATTGATCCCCAGATCCCCAAAAGCCAGTGGTGGTTTCCCGAAGCTCCCTTTGTAGGAATGCGGCTGGTACGGCCCTTGATTCCACCTAGTCCTGAAGAAATTTATGCCTACTACACGCAGGCACCGATAGTTGACTACTGACCCAAAATCCATCTCTTATGAAAAAAAACCCTTCTCGCCGCGAATTTGTAAAGACCTCAGCCCTGCTGACGGGTGGTCTCCTCGCTCCCTCCTTTTTGATCCCTGGCGCCTATGCAGCCCCCCAAAACCATCTCAAATTGGCCTTGATTGGCTGTGGAGGTAGAGGTACGGGTGCTGTATTTCAGGCTTTTGACACGGGACATCCCATCAAGTTGGTCGCCATGGCCGATGCCTTTGAAGATCGACTAGAGGGCAGCTACAAACCAATTTTTGATAAATACGGCAAGGACAAGGTCGATGTGCCCCAGGAGCGTCGCTTCGTGGGCTTTGACGGCTACAAAAAAGCAATTGCCGAAGCTGATGTAGTGATTTTGGCCTCACCTCCGGGCTTTCGTCCCTCGCACTTTGAAGAGGCGGTGCGACAAGGCAAGCAGATTTTTATGGAAAAGCCCGTAGCTACCGATGCAGCAGGGATTCGAAAAGTGCTAGTTGCTGCTGAGTTAGCCAAGGCGAAGAAACTGAATGTGGTCGTGGGCTTGCAGCGCCACTACCAAAACAACTATAGGGAATCCATGAAGCGAATTCAGGATGGAGTCCTCGGCGATATTGTCGGCGGACAGGTGTACTGGAACGACGGAGGAGTCTGGGTCAAGCCACGGACCCCAAACCAAACGGAGATGGAATACCAGATGCGCAATTGGTACTACTTCAACTGGCTCTGTGGAGACCATATCGTGGAGCAGCACGTGCACAACATTGACGTGGCCAACTGGGCTAAAAATGGCTATCCAGTCAAAGCAGAGGGTACTGGAGGACGTGCCGTACGTACCAGCAAAGAGCATGGAGAAATTTTTGACCACCACATCTTGACATTCACCTATGCGGATGGCAGCGTGATTCACTCCGAGTGCCGACATTTTCCAGGTGCCGCTAACCGGGTGGATGAGACCTTCCAAGGGACCCAAGGAAAGGCCTACCTCAGCGCGGGCAATCATGGGCTGCTAACCGATTGGAAAGGGAAGGTGCTCTACGATCACGACCGAAGCAACCAGCCCAATCCCTATCAGCAGGAGCACGACGAGTTGTGGGCAGCCCTAGTAAAGGGAGAGTATAAATTTGCCGATGCCGAAAATGCGGCCAAGTCGACGATGACAGCCATCATGGGCAGGTACGCCACCTATTCTGGAAAGGTGATGACTTGGGAAGAATCCCTTAACGGCAAGGTAGATCTCTTCCCCGATACCCTCTCTTGGGATGCTTTACCAAAGCTGCTGCCAAATGCAGATGGCTACTACCCACATGCGATACCTGGTAAAACTAAAGTGATCTAAGCCATGGAAAGAAGAGGATTTATCAAGAGGCTGGGCCTCGGAACAGCGGTTTTGAGCGGAGCAGGAATGCTATCCATGCCCTCCTTTGCCAAGGAAAAAATCGCAGGAGCACCGTTTAAATTAGATTTTGCACCCCACTTTGGCATGTTTAAGCATCATGCTCCGGGAGGATTAGCGGATGAACTCCGCTTTATGGCAGACCAAGGATTCCGTTCCTTGGAGGACAATGGACTACTCAAACGACCCCTCGCGGATCAGGAGCTGATTGGGAAGACTCTCGATCAACTTGGGATGCGAATGGGCGTATTTGTAGTGGATGGGGGCGACAACTGGAAAGTCTCCCTCACGACGGGGAAGCAGGAGTTTTTGAATAATTTCGTAGCCACCTGCAAGGCCTCCGTGGAGACAGCCAAGCGGGTCAATGCGAAGTGGATGACCGTGGTGCCCGGCTACTTTGAGCGCAATCTTCAGATTGGGGTACAAACGGGTCATGTCATTGATGCACTCAAGCGGGGGGCGGAGATTTTTGAGCCCCATGGGCTAGCCATGGTCTTAGAGCCACTAAGCGACAATCCGGACCTTTTTCTCCGCCATGCAGATCAAACCTACATGATCTGCCGTGCAGTGGGTAGTCCAGCCTGCAAGTTGCTCTACGATGCTTACCACATGCAGCGCAACGAGGGCAATCTGATTGCGACCATGGAAAAAACCTGGTCTGAAATTGCCTACATCCAAATCGGCGACAATCCTGGCAGAAAAGAGCCTGGAACTGGTGAGGTCAACTATGCCAATGTATTTCAGTACATCCACAAAAAAGGCTTCACGGGAATCTTGGGCATGGAGCATGGCAATGCCCTTCCAGGCAAAGAGGGAGAGTTGGCCTTGATCGAAGCCTATCGGAAAGTAGATGTGAAATGAAGCAGCTCCTCTTCCTACTTGGGGCCTTCCTTTATGTCACGTTAAGTTTTGCCCAAGTTCCAGCATGGAACTCCTTTCAAACTCCGGGGGAAGCCTCCTTGAGAGGGTTATCACCCATTTCAGATCAGGTCTGCTGGGCCAGTGGCTCTGGGGGCACTTGGGTCAAAACCGAGGATGGAGGAGGGAGCTGGCAGTCGGGTACAGTGGCGGGGTTGGATACGGTAGATTTCCGATCCATCCATGCCTTTGATGCCAAGACAGCGGTAGTGGCTTCGGCAGGGCAGCCTGCGGTCATCTACCGAACCGAAGATGGAGGAAATACTTGGGAAAAAGTACATCAGGAAGGAAAGGAAGCTTTTTTTGATGCGGTTCAGTTTGTGGATGCCCAGTGTGGCTATGTATTGGGAGATCCCATTGGAGGGAAGTGGATGATTTTGGAGACGGTTGATGGAGGCAAAAGTTGGCATTCCCTAGCGAATTTACCGGATGCTGTGCTTGGAGAAGCCGCCTTTGCGGCAAGTGCCTCTTCCCTAGTAGCGGATGCATCTGGGCTAATAGTTGCCACAGGGGGCATTGTATCTCGTTTGCATCGCTACTCCTTTGCCTCTCAGTCATGGACAGTACGCGAATTGACAGACATGATTCAGGGGGAGCCCTCGCAAGGAGTTTTTGCAGTTACTGCGTTTCCAGGTGGAGGATTGGTGCTGGTGGGTGGAGATTACCTGAAGCCTGAAAACCGTGTAGGTAATGCCTTATTGGTGCTTAGTGAGGCAACCATTTCTACCAGCGAGGGTCCAAGTGGCTACCGCTCTGGGGTGGCTTACCTGCAGGACAAGGGCTGGGTGGTGGCGGTAGGTCCCGGTGGTTCGGACTACTCTACTGACGGGGCCCACAGTTGGCAGCCGTTTTCACAAACGGGCTTTCACGCTGTCAAAGCGGCACCTGGAGGCAAAGTGCTTTGGGCTTCTGGAGGGCAGGGCCGTTTTGGAAAATTAGTGTATTGATGAAGTTTGCCCCAAATTTTTAAAAGGGCGGCATTTTTTAAGGGGGTTTGTAAAAATAAATGCAATTTTTCCGAGCATTCTGCTTTCAAAAAACACGGAGGATTGTATATTTAAATCAAAGAGTCCACTTTCCCATCTTTATTTCCATTTTTCTACTGCTATGTTTGAAATCATTCCTTCCATTTGGCTTATCAACGGCAAGTGTGTGCGGCTTAAGCGGGGCGACTTTGCCACCGAGGAAGTCATCTCCCATAACCCCCTTGAGATTGCACAGGCCTTTGAGGGGATAGGTGTCAAGCGGGTTCATTTGGTTGATCTGGATGGAGCCCGAAGGGCTGAGCCAAAAAACTACAACATTTTGGAAGCCATAGCAGGATACACAAATTTGGAAGTGGATTTTACTGGAGGCATTACTACAGATGGAGACGTGATTAAGTGCTTTGAATTTGGTGCCAAAACCGTAACCATCGCTTCTGCCGCGGCCAAACATCCGGAGCGTTTTGCGCAGTTTATCCTTTCCTATGGACGAGAAAAAATATTCTTGGCTGCCGATACCAACCCGAATGATTTTAAAGTGAAGATTAAAGGATGGTTGACAAAAACTGAAATTGACCTATTTGACCATATCGAATTTTTTTACGAGCGTGGGCTCAAGCATGTCAAGTGCTCGGATGTGACCCGTGATGGAGTGATGGAAGGACCAAATTTTGATCTGTTTAAAGAAGTGTTGCATCGCTTTCCGAATTTGTACCTAGCTGCTTCAGGAGGTGTTCGTGGGATTGATGATTTTAAAAGACTCCGAGACCTAGGGGTGAATGCTGCTGTTTTTGGCCGAGCCTATTACGAAGGGAAGATCAGCTTAGCAGATTTGGAAGAATTTATCAGTAAAGGATAAACGTCAACAGAACACTGTCCACAGTCGACGGCTGACTTTTCTAAACTTCAAGCCTTATTTTCTTGATTCAAAAATTTTGAGTAGGGTCATGGTTTTAACTTTCTCCTTTAAAAAAAGTAAGTCGCGCAAAGCCGCAAAGGGAGGGTCAAAATTCGCAGATTTAACATCGAATGAATAGCTGCTTTTGGGATGCATCCAAAGAAATTCTCGTTGAAGTACGATTCAATGGGCTGTAAACCGTGAGCCGTCGTCTGTTGACGATTTATTTTTTTAATCCTGATCCTGTTTAAACTTATCCACGATGTATAAAAAAATATTAAAGGATAAGGTGGAAGGGGATTCCTTCTTTTTGGACTCTCTTTCTGGAAGATGAGTGGGGGTTGGTACCTCTTTTTTAGGTAGGGGTAGCGGTACCCCTGGTTTGACAGTTGCTGACTTTTGGACGGTTAGTGGAGCAGCCGTTCCAGCTTCCGGAAGTATGCTAGACTCTTCTGAGATGGGTTTTTCAAAGGGCTTTTTTGTGTTTTCCTCTTGAGCTACTGCTTCTGATGGGAGGAGCAAGTAGCCGAAAGCAGCCATGCTCAGCAAGGCAACTTTACTAGCAAATATTCTTGAACAGTTCCACATAAATTAACGAAATACAGGTTAGCTTTCGAAAAACGTCCTTAAAAATAGAAAATATATTCTCAATGCAAACGATTGACCTAGAAGATTTCAAAAAAATTGATTTTCGGGTAGGAACTGTGCTGAGGGTGGAATCTTTTGAAAAAGCCCGAAAACCTGCCTACCAGGTATGGGTGGATTTGGGTCCTGAACTAGGAATCAAAAAGTCTTCCGCACAGCTCATGGTCCATTACTTTCCTGAAGATTTAGTGGGTAAGCAGGTGCTTTGTGTCTGCAACCTTGCTCCCCGGCAGGTGGCCGACTTTATGTCTGAGGTGCTCATTACGGGATTTTCTAGTGCCGAAGGAGGGATATGGATTGCCACCGTAGACCAGCCTGTTCCCAATGGGGCAGTCTTGCATTAAGGAAGGTAGATCTTCAATCCAGAATCCGTTAAATCGTTACGATACACGGGCAGTGCAGCACAGTAGCCCGACCGAACATCTCCCGTCTTCAAATCAAAACGGTACTGGTGGAGGGGACAGATAATCTCTCCAATACCATTGATATTGGCTTGACCAAGGTCTGCACCACGGTGTGGGCATTGTGCATCGAAGATGTAGCAGGTATCCCCAATCCGGAGAATAGCCAAGCGCTTCTCCCCAGCAGCGAGCTTTTTGATTTTGCGTTCAGGGAGTGCTTGGAAGACTTCTTCCTTGCTGCTGCCAAATTGAAAGGTGTTCATGGGGAGCGGCGCTGCGTGTTTTCTAAAAATTGAGGACTTGGTTTTTCGCGTAATCTTTTACAATTTCCATCTTCTATAGCCAATTCCCTAACCCCTCATGAAAAAATTACTAATTCTACCGCTCTTGTTTTTTGCGATATCCCTGTCTGCTCAACAGCTTGAAGGAGCATGGAAACTGATCAGCCAAAACCAAGTGCCGATTTCTGGACAAGAGTTTATCAAGATCTACCAAGACAATTATTTTGCCTTTGGGATAAAGAACCTAGCAGACAATTCCTTTGTAGGAGCTGGTGGTGGGCCTTTTGTAATGACATCTGGTAAGCTACAGGAGACCCTGGATTTTTTTACGCTCAATCCAGATCTCGTAGGGATGGTCACTTCCTTTGCTCTAAAGGTAGAGGGCAATCAAATAACCCTTTCAGCTACCACCCCCAAAGGACCTTTGGTGGAGGTCTGGGAGCGAATCTCAGATGCCAAGGATGACTTGACAGGCAACTGGGTGATTACTGGTAGGAAGCGAGACGATCAAATTCAGCGCTCTACCCCAGGTGCAAGACGAACAATCAAAATTCTCAGTGGTGGAAGATTTCAGTGGGTAGCCTTCAACTCTGAAACCCGCGAATTTTCGGGTACAGGTGGAGGAACCTACAGCGCCAAAGGAGGGAAATATGTGGAAACGATTGCCTTTTTCTCAAGAGATAATTCTCGTGTGGGTGCAAGCCTTGGCTTTGACTACCAAGTCATCGATGGAGAATGGCATCACAGTGGCTTGAGCTCACAAGGCCAACCCATCTACGAAATTTGGACGCCCTACGCAAAGGGGTATAAACCAGGAAAATAAAAGGGATTCGTGGTTAAATTTATGTTTTTCCCACCCAGCGCGTCGGGAGGAGTGATTTTGGTACATTTTTTATTTCGCTCCTCTGGAGCTTTGGGTACTTTTTTTTGCATTTATTCTATTAACATAATGCTCCTCCGGAGCATGTATTCCCCCTTATTTTGAAATCTGCACCTGTACTTTCATGGCAATTGAGGGTAAAAAAATTACCCCAGAGGGGTAATATGTTAGTAGAAAAACCCTGCCGACCATTTTTCTAGAGCTCCAGGGGAGCGAAATGTAAATAGAAAATGCGTCCGCTGCGGCGGATTAAGGGTTTGGTTTTTCTCGCAAAGGCCTGCCTACCGCAGGCAGGCTGCCAAGACGCAAAGAAATTCTTTTTCTCACGCAGATTAAGCAGATCTTTTTGTGACAACCTCCTGATCAGCGGTTTTTTTCTTCTTAGATTGCGTAAACCTGCCCTATCCGCCGCGGCGGGCAGGCCGCTTTGGGGCAAGAAATTCAATAAAAAATAAATGGTATTTGATTATCTATTAGATATATAGCGCTTTCAATTTCTCGAGGGTGTAATCCACCTCCTCCATCGTCGTAAATCGACTGAAGGAAAAGCGTACTGCATCTCGCTCCGGCGAATGCTGAAGTGCGCGCAATACATGGGACCCTACGGTTGCGCCCGAACTGCAGGCAGAGCCTCCGGAAGCCGAAATACCATCCAAATCTAGGTGAAATAGGAGCATGCCCCGATTCGATTCAGAGGGAGGAAGGCTAACGTTGAGTACCGTGTACAAACTTTTATCCAGATCTGCTGAGCAGCCATTGAAGCCTACACCAGGGATGTCTTGCTTCAGCTTTCCGATAAAGTAGGCTTTGATATTTTCAATATGGCTGCGGTGGGCGTCTAATTCCTCTAGGGAGAGCTCTAGTGCCTTGGCCAAACCGATAATGCCGATTACATTTTCCGTTCCTCCCCGCATGTTGCGCTCTTGGGCACCTCCATGGATAAAAGGATGGATTTTTTTGTCTTTGCACACATACAAAAAGCCCACGCCTTTGGGGCCGTGAAACTTGTGTGCGCCTGCCACCAAGGCATCCACAGGAAGCTGCGACAAATCATGGGTATAATGTCCCATCGTCTGCACGGTGTCGGAATGGAAAAAAGCGTCATATCCTCGTGCCAAAGTGCCGATTCCCTCCAAGTCATTTAAGTTGCCAATCTCATTATTGCCATGCATCAGGGAAATCATGCTTTTAGGCTGGCTCTTCAGAAGCTCTTCGAGCTGCTGCAGGTCAATTTCTCCTTGTGCATTAACCTCGAGGAGGCTAAGCTGAATCTTTCCTCTTTTGGCTAGCATTTCTAGGGTATGCAATACTGCATGGTGCTCGAGGGGAGAGGTGATGGCATGGTTGATGCCGTGGGATTCGATACCACAGACCAATGCGGTGTTGTCTGCCTCGGTACCTCCAGAAGTAAAGAAAATCTCAGATGGACTAGCCTGGATAAGCTCCGCCACCTTTTTGCGAGCCTTTTCAATGGCTGTTCTCACCTCCCTGCCGTGGCTATGCACTGAGGAAGGATTACCAAATTGTCCACGCATAAATGGCAACATCGCTTCGATCACACGATCGTCCATTGGGGTGGTGGCGGCATTGTCGAGGTATACGTGCTTCATAGAATGTATTTGGGCGAGGCAAAAACTTAGCTCAAGGTTTCATTCACCACTTCCTTGATGTCTTGCATGATCTTTCTGGCAAGGTGCTCCGCCTTTGCTTCCGAGTCAGATTCGGAATAAATACGGATGATGGGTTCGGTGTTTGACTTCCGAAGATGCACCCATTCTTTTTCGAATTCAATTTTCACCCCATCAATATCGATGATAGGATGGCTTTTGTATCGCTCCTTGATTTTCAACAGGATGTTATCCACATCGAGGTTGGGAGTAAGCTCAATTTTATTTTTGGAAATCGAATAGTTGGGGTAGCTGGCGCGTAGCTTGGAGATCGACTTGCCATACTTGGCCAAGTGGGTCAAAAATAAACCAATGCCTACCAAAGCATCTCTGCCGTAGTGGGAAGTGGGGTAGATGATGCCTCCATTGCCTTCTCCCCCGATGACAGCCTTTACGGCTTTCATCTGGTTGACTACGTTTACTTCTCCTACTGCAGAGGCACTGTAAGTACCTCCTCGCTTTTCGGTGATGTCGCGCAGGGCACGGGTAGAAGATAAGTTGGATACGGTATTTCCGGGTGTTTGTGAAAGTACATAGTCAGCCACTGCCACTAGGGTGTATTCTTCGCCAAACATGGATCCGTCTTCATTGATGAGAGCCAAGCGATCCACATCTGGATCCACGACGATACCCAGGTCAAAATTTCCTTTTTCCAATTTCTTGGCGATATCTCTAAGATTTTCAGGGAGAGGCTCGGGATTGTGAGGGAAGTTGCCATCTGGAGTACAGAACATCTCTTCTACTTCACTGACTCCTAGTGCGCGCAAAAGTTTAGGAACCACAATCCCTCCGGTGGAGTTGACCGCGTCGACGATAATTTTAAAATCCCGAGCTTTGATTGCTTCCACATCCACAAGCTCTAGGTCCAACACATGCTGAATGTGGCGGTCCATGTAGTCGTCGATGACACTGTATTTACCCAGCTTTCGAACTTCGGCGAAGGTAAAATCTTCGGCTGCAGCTTTGGCTAGGATCGCCCTTCCTTCTTCGTCGGAGATAAATTCTCCCACAGCATTGAGTAGCTTCAGCGCATTCCACTGGGCAGGATTGTGGCTGGCGGTGAGGATGATTCCTCCACCTGCATTTTCCTTGGGCACAGCAAACTCAACGGTTGGAGTGGTGCTAAGGCCGAGATCGATCACATCGATGCCTAGACCTTGAAGAGTTGCTACCACCAATCGGGAGACCATCTCTCCCGAAATACGGGCATCTCTACCGATGACTACCTTAGGGTTTCCGGTTTTTTCCAGAACCCAAGCGCCATAGGCAGCAGTAAATTTGACAACATCAATGGGGGTTAGACCCTCGCCGCGCTTTCCGCCAATGGTCCCTCGTATGCCCGAGATAGATTTTATTAAAGACACGAACGTTGGTTTTGTAATGTTAAACTAGTGGGTTACTCTTAAAAAGAAATTTACTTGAATTTGGCGATGACCTTGTCCACCTCGTTGTCCGGGTTGGCACAGGTGCTGCTGGCGTCTACCGTTTTTCCACAAAGTCCGCAAGTGGCTCCTTCTTTATTGAGGAAAGGACTTTGGGAGGCACAGGTACCCTTGAATTCACCGTTTTTTAGAAAAATCAGCCTCACAGACATCAAAATAAAGAAGATGGCCATAAAACCAAGAGTAATGAAGAAAGTTGTCATAGCGGATAAATATCCCCAAATTTAATGCTTTAGTTTGAAACTTGTACAAAACCCCCTTTGTTTCCTAGGATATGTCACAAATGAGTAGCCGCGCCCAACAATTGGCAGCCTTTGATCGCCTTTTGACCATCATGGATGAGTTGCGCGCACAATGTCCTTGGGATAAGAAGCAGACAACAGATAGCCTGCGCCACCTGACGATTGAGGAGACCTTTGAGCTTTCGGATGCTATCCTGCAAGGAGATGCAGAAGAGATAAAAAAAGAAGTGGGCGACCTGCTGTTGCACCTCGTCTTTTATGCAAAAATCGGCTCAGAGGAAGGAAATTTCGACATCAGCTCCGTCATTGATTCACTTTGCGAAAAGCTTATCCGTCGCCATCCGCACATCTATGGAGATATCATGGTCCAGGACGAGGAAGCGGTGAAGCAAAATTGGGAGAAAATCAAACTTACTGAAAAGGGTAATGTTTCGGTACTCGGGGGCGTACCCCGCTCCTTGCCTGCTTTGATTAAGGCCATGCGAATCCAGGAAAAGGCGCGTGGCGTTGGCTTCGACTGGGAGGAGCCTGCGCAGGTATGGGAGAAGGTAGAGGAAGAAATGGGAGAGTTTCATGCCGAATTCAATGCAGCCGAAGGGAAGGAGATCGACCGAGAGAAGGCGGCTGGGGAATTTGGAGACCTGCTGTTTTCCCTAATCAACTATGCCCGATTTATAGACATCAATCCGGAGGAGGCCTTGGAACGGACAAACTTGAAGTTTATCTCTCGGTTTCAATATCTGGAGCAGGCAGCCAAGGCAGCAGGCAAAAATCTAAGCGACATGAGCTTGGCGGAGATGGATGTGTATTGGGAGGAAGCAAAGAGAGTAGCAAATATAAAGTAGTTAGTATCAAGTACTTTGTACAGATTATTGTACAATGTACCAAGTGCCAAGTACGAGGTACCCACCAAGTCGGGCAGGCGAAATACGAAGTTTGGATTTAAAACTAATGTCGAACGCCGAACGCCGATTGAAGAATTTCGAAGTGCGGATTCGAATTAATAACGAAATTCTAATCGGTAAGAATCTTGGTACATTGTACTTGGTACTTCGTACAAATACTTGATCCTTGATTCTAGCTACTTGATACTAAAAAACAAAATACTATGTCCAAACAAATTATCTTCACTCCAGAAGCCCCGGCGCCCATCGGGCCCTATTCGCAAGCGGTACTTGCAGGCGATACCCTCTATGTGTCGGGGCAAATTGCCCTAGATCCAGAGACGGGAGAGCTGATCAATGAAAACATTACTGAGGAGACCCATGCGGTCATGAAAAATATGGAGGCGGTCCTCCGTGCAGCGGGCTTTGGCTTTGAGCAGGTGCTGAAGTGCACGATCTTCATTCGGGATATGGGTCAGTTTGGGGCCATCAACGAGGCCTATGGGCAATATTTTAAGTCTAACCCCCCTGCTCGAGAGACGGTGGAAGTCAGCAAGCTTCCCAAAAATGTACAGGTAGAAATTTCCTGCATTGCAGTTCGTTGACGGATGAACTTTCTCCCTTTTGGTCGTGAAACCCTCGTCAGCGCCTTGTCCAAGGAGGAGCTCTTGGATCGCTTGGCGGCGGTCACACGAGGGACTCGTGCCCAAGGTCTACCCGAGCTCCGACCTTTATTTTATGGGCAGGTGGGGGAACATGGATTTCGCATTTCTCGAGTGATTGAAAAAGGGGATAATTTTCTCCCATTGCTCTTAGGGAAGGTGGAGGCCACACCGAGAGGTAGCATCCTTTTTGTAAGTTACCAGCTCTTTTCAACCACTCGGTTTTTCCTTTGGTTTTGGACAGGGATCCTGTTGGGCTTTTCGCTTTTTTTCTTTTTGG
>SXYU01000271.1 GCA_005788235.1 Cytophagales bacterium | reverse complement strand
CAGCTTCTCAATCGCATCTTGCGCGGAGAAAATCCCACCTACTCCGACGATTGGAAAAGCTCCTCCCGACTGCTGGTAAAGGTAGCGAATGATTTCGGTACTCCTTTTTTCCAAAGCCTTACCACTTACTCCACCTGCACCGATGCGTTCGAGGTTGGGAGGATCAGTGCGCAAATTGGAACGATCCAGCGTGGTGTTGGTAGCGATGACGCCCTCAATTTGCGTGTCTCGCACAATCTCGATGATGTCGTCTAGCTGTCCATTGCTCAGGTCTGGAGCGATCTTTAGCAAAATCGGCTTGGGCCGAGGATGCAGCGCATTGGCAGCCTTCACACCTAGCAGGAGTTTTTTTAAGGGTTCCTTTTCTTGGAGGTCCCGGAGGTTGGGGGTATTGGGCGAACTTACATTCACCACAAAATAGTCTACATAGGGATGCAGCGCCTCCAAGCAATACAAGTAATCGTCTAGTGCATCCTCATTGGGAGTCACCTTGTTTTTTCCAATATTTCCTCCTACAATGACCGAGGATTTTCTTTTTTTGAGGCGGTCAATAGCGCCCAGCACGCCTCCATTGTTGAAGCCCATACGGTTGATCAAGGCTTCATCTTGGGGCAAGCGAAAGAGTCGGGGCTGGGGATTACCCTCTTGGGGCTTTGGGGTGAGCGTACCGATTTCGATAAATCCAAAACCCAGCATCGCCATCTCGTCGATCAATCGTGCATCCTTGTCAAAGCCAGCAGCCAGTCCCACTGGGTTGGAAAATTTCAAGCCAAAGACTTCCCGCTGCAACTGCGAGTCCTCCATTTTGAAAAGAGAAGAGACAATAGGCTTCAGCAGGGGAAAGTTAAAGACCCATTTGATCATCCCAAAGGTGAAATGATGGGCAGTTTCTGGCTGCAGGAGAAAAAGAAGTGGTTTAATGAGCTGCTTGTACACGGGAGAATTCAGCTTGGGTTTATTACAAGAGATAGGGCAAATTCGCCCAATTAATTTAGCATTAGAATACCTAGGAAACAAAAAGAAACCGGCTTTTAGACCGGTTTCCCTTGCTTAGGATTTGATGCTGTAATTTGGTGCCTCACTCGTCACACTTACATCGTGCGGGTGGGATTCCTTGGCCCCTGCGGTAGTAATTTTAACAAACTTGCCATTTGCCTGTAGGTCTTCAATGGTCTTGGTGCCACAGTAACCCATGCCTGCTTGCAAACCTCCAACTAGCTGGTACAAGACTTCCGAAACTAGCCCTTTAAAAGGCACTCGGCCTACAATTCCCTCGGGTACTAATTTTTTGATATTGTCTTCAGCATCCTGGAAATAGCGATCCTTGGAGCCTGATTCCATAGCCTCCAAAGAACCCATCCCACGGTAGCTTTTGAATTTTCTTCCTTCAAAAATAATCATCTCTCCAGGAGCTTCCTCGGTACCCGCTAGCAAAGAGCCAATCATGATGGAGCTGCCTCCTGCAGCAATGGCCTTGACCAAATCCCCAGAATAGCGAACTCCTCCATCGGCAATCACAGGTACGCCAGTTCCTTTTAGCGCTTCGGCACATTCATACACAGCCGAAAGCTGCGGGACGCCTACACCCGCAATGATACGCGTGGTGCAGATGGATCCAGGGCCTACACCTACTTTTACGGCATCGGCACCTGCATTGGCAAGAGCCAAGGCAGCTTCAGGAGTGGCGATGTTGCCGACGATCACTTCTAAATCGGGAAAAGTAGCTTTGATTTTTCTGCAGGTATCGATGACTCCCTTGGAGTGGCCGTGGGCCGTATCGATGGACACCACATCTACACCTGCATTTTTCAAGGCCTCTACACGCTCCACGATATCGGCAGTCACCCCAACAGCAGCACCTACACGAAGTCTTCCAAACTCGTCCTTGCAGGCATTTGGCTTGTCTTTTCGCTTCAATATGTCCTTGTAGGTAATTAGGCCAGTCAATTTGCCTTCCTCATCTACGATGGGTAGCTTTTCAATTTTATATTCCTGAAGGATCTCTTCTGCCTGCTCGAGGGAGATTCCAGACTTGGCAGTAATCAGGTTTTCCCGAGTCATGATGTCACGAATCAGGCGATTGGCATCCTTGATAAACCGTAGGTCACGGTTGGTGATGATGCCCTTGAGTACCTTGTGCTCATCTATCACAGGAATCCCTCCGATATGAAATTCGCGCATGATGGCTTCGGCATCACGCACTTTAGAGTTGATATTTAACGTGATGGGATCGAGAATCATGCCTGCCTGAGAGCGCTTTACTTTGCGCACCTGGGCAGCTTGCTTGTCAATCGACATGTTTTTATGGATAAATCCCAAACCACCTTCCAAAGCAATGGCAATCGCCAGCTCAGCCTCCGTGACCGTATCCATGGCAGCAGAAACTAATGGAATATTTAATCTGATTTTTTTGGTGAGCCAGGTGGCTGTGGAAGTCTCGCGAGGGAGCACTTCTGAATATCCTGGAACAAGAAGCACGTCGTCGTAGGTGAGTGCTTCGTATAGAAACTTCGATGAGTTTTTATTCATGGCAAATTTCGGTGGTAGGGAACCCTATTTGCCCGTCAAAGTTACATGGAAATTGTGTTGGAATTATAGAAATGTGGAAAATATATTAT
>SXYU01000270.1 GCA_005788235.1 Cytophagales bacterium | reverse complement strand
CTTTGACCTGGCTTAGGTAGCAGTTGGCAAAAGAGTCTTCCATCACGGCCATGTCTCCAAGGGATACGGGAACGATGACATTCGCTTCATGGGGCTCAAACTTGAACCAGACATTTCGGTAGCCAATGATGCGCAGCTGGCCGGTATCGTGCTGCTTGGACCATTTTTTGACCGCCGCGGCAGTGGCTTGCAGTACCTTGTAGTGTGTATCGGGTCCAGATCCTTCGGGGTCAAGCGTAAGGCTCAATTTGGTTGGTTTGACTTTCTGAAGTAGGTCCACGATGGGATCCACATCACGGGTTTTGTCTGGTTGCTCGGTGAAAATATCTCCTGTATAAAAACCAAGTCGAAGGTGGTGTACATTTTTTACCTGCACCCCAAAGTGGGCCCACACGAGCTCCTCTTCAAACTCCCGAATCATTCCTTTTAGCTTTTGAATCTTTGGTGGATTTTTTTCGCCGTCGTAGGATTTCTTGAGGATTTGGATGACGTCATTGATGGTTTCTCGTAGCTGCTCCTTGTCTTTGATCTCCCAGACGATGCAGAGCGCACGTACCACACGGTGGCAAAGTCCTCGTGAGCGAGCAGCTGCATTTTCGGAGGCTACATTGGTGAGGAAGTGGTAGACATCCTTGTCCGTTTTTAGGCGGTAGCCCACCTCAAAGAAGTCCTCATAATTCGTCATTTGTATTTTCCCTTCTTCCAATAATTTTTTGGTGTGAAGCAGGTTGTCAATCACAAATTTGTTGGTCACTGCCGTAAATCCCGAGGTAAGTACTGAGAAGTGAGCCTCGTTGCTTGGGTCATGAAGCTGGTTGGTGATGTGTGGTAAGATTCCCAAGGAAATATCGTCGTGGTGGGGTCCAGTGTGAAGGAGTACTTCGTTTTGTTCTTGTTCCAAGCCCTTGGATATTTTGGAAGAGATGCTTTGAATCACCTGGTTGACGGTGTCCTCGGATAGGCCGGGGATTTGCTTGCAGTAGGGGTCTGCCTTCAAGTCTTCCAACTTGAGTCGGTGTCCGTAGGTATTCTTTTTCTTGCAGAGTTCAATTACTGCTCGCTCTGTTTTTTCAAAAGTCCAGGAGCCAGTTGAATAATAGGCATCTATGGAGTCTGTGAGTTTGACGGCTGCGCCTCGGGTCAAGTAAAATCTGCCTTGAGCTAGTTTTTGGAGGATGGTAGCAGGAAACTGGGTGTCGTGGCCAGACTCCAAGGAATCTCGGACTATGCCGGCTTTGGCTTCGCCAGCAGCGATCACAATTCCTACTGCATTAGGGTTGTAGACGATGGTATCTAGGCCGATGGTGATGACGAGTCGGTTTGCCGAAATCTCGATGCCACCCAAGTCACCTGCTGCTACGGCTTGCGTTTCAAAGTTGGTTTCGGTGAGGCGGGTAACGGAATAGGGATGTGATCCTCGAGTATTGAAGGCGATGTGTCCATCAGGGCCTATGCCACCTAGGAAAAAGCCAATGCCACCTTTTGCGCGTATGCGTTGTTCGTAGTCACCACACCACTGATCGATAAGGTAGATAGAGGTCTGCTGGAGTTGCTCGAGTTCATTGATGGGGTCTCGAAAGCGGAGGCTTAGGTCTACCTTTAAGTCAGGGAATATTTTGCTAAAGTGCTTGCTTTCCGCGAGGCGGATCTCATCTGAATTGATCAGGATAGCCTTTTCTTTGGAGAGTCCAAATCCGCTGAGGTAAAACTTGTTGACGTAATCGTAAAAGCTATTGTGTTGCTTGGAGGAGATGGGGTAAAACTCATCAATTTGTACAAAGGTGAGTTCGCTGAGACTTGGTTTTTTGGTGTTGCCCAAGCCGTATTTTTCGCGTACCTCCTTACCTTTTTTGCTATCCCAATTTTCAAGAAGGTACTGTGTCCACTTGATAAAATATTCGGGTGTCTTGCCGGTGGGTAAGCTGACCACACCTTCTGGATTTGCGGCTACCCATTCTAGAAAACGGCAGGCGGTGAGAAGGCCTAGCTTAGGGAAGTTGTCTACCAAAATATAGGGGAGCTGGGTAGTCATTTTGGTGACTCCAGATTCTGCTAGAAAAGCTTTTTCTACTTCGGAAAACTGGGGGTTTGCGTGCATGGGATAGTCGTTGAAAGACAATACAAGAGCGTCCCACAGAAGGGTCGCGCTTGAGCAAGGAGACCAGTGTGTGGGTTTCTCAAATTTAAAAAAGTTTGCGAATAAAACCGAATACTTTAATAAAAAAATTAAAGAAGTTTAACTGATAAGTAAAAAATATAAAAAATGACTTCTTTGAGGGATTGATTCAGTTAACAGCTAACAGTCCACTGTCGACAGCCGATTCGTTGTTTGACTGGGTTTAGCATTCATATTTCGCACCTTGTTCTGTGGTCTATGGACCGTCAACTGTGGTCATTTGGAGACTGAAAATGACTGTCTAGCTTAGCGAAGGATAAAAAAAAATACCTCAGCGATTTCTCTGAGGTATTGAAGGGCTTTGGGCCCAAAATAGCTTAGTTTATGCGGTTACACCAAGGGCTTTGGCCATTGTCGCTCCGATTTCCGCAGGAGATTCAGCAACCAAAATCCCATTTTCGCGCATGATTCTCATTTTTGCAGCTGCCGTATCGTCAGCACCGCCGATGATGGCTCCGGCATGACCCATTCTACGGCCTGGAGGGGCAGTTTGCCCAGCAATAAAGCCCACAACTGGCTTTCTGTTGCCTGTTAGGCGAATCCAACGTGCTGCTTCAGCTTCGTAATTTCCTCCAATCTCGCCGATCATGATGATGGCATCTGTTTCAGGATCATTCATCAAAAGTTCTACTGCCTGCTTGGTAGAGGTTCCGATAATTGGATCTCCTCCAATACCAATAGCGGTAGAAACACCAAGACCAGCTTTTGCTACCTGATCCGCAGCCTCATAGGTCAAGGTTCCAGATTTGGAGACAATTCCGATTCTACCCGACTTAAAAACAAAACCAGGCATAATTCCTACCTTCGCTTCTCCAGGAGTGATCACTCCTGGGCAGTTGGGGCCAATCAGGGTACAATCTCTATCTTTGATGTAGGGCTTGGCACGCATCATGTCTGCCACAGGAATGCCTTCAGTGATGGCAATGATTACTTTAATACCAGCATCAGCAGCTTCCATGATGGCATCAGCAGCAAATGCTGGGGGAACAAAAATGATAGAGGTATCTGCCCCTGTCTTCTGTACGGCATCTTCTACCGAATCAAATACAGGTCTTTCCAAATGTAATGTTCCGCCTTTGCCTGGAGTGACGCCTCCCACTACTTGGGTGCCATACTCGATCATTTGCTGGGCGTGAAAAGAGCCTTCAGTTCCTGTAAAGCCTTGGACGATTACTTTTGAATTTTTATTAACAAGTACACTCATGTTGCGCTGATTTTTGTTTCGCACAAAAATAGAAGAAAGCACCCCCATTCAAAAGAAAAAAGAAACATTCTAAAGGTAATTTGATGTTTGTAAGCAAAGCTTATCTTTCTCGATCTCATTTCTCAAAAAGTTAATCCAGCCTTTCGTCCTTTCTTAGCCCTAAATTGAATCTAGAATAGGAAATCTTCTTTTTGATCAAATTGAGGTGTGATTTTTTGGTTCTAAAAAATTAACTTTGAAGGGGTAGTTGGATTCGAAGTTACTACTTCCTAACTACCACCAAGACGAGATTCATGCTGCTACAATCCACTTCGCTAAGCTTTGCCTATCCCGGGCAGCCTAGCCTTTCCTTTCCAGATTTTTCACTTTCTGGGGGAGAGGCGGTACTCTTACTAGGTAAATCGGGTTCTGGGAAAACTACTTTTTTGAATTTGCTCGCAGGGCTACTTAGCCCCAGCCAGGGCCAAGTGATCCTGGATGGGACCGTCCTTTCTGCCCTTCAAGGTCATCGTTTGGACTTGTTTCGGGGGCAGCACATTGGGATTGTATTCCAAAAACCTCACTTGATTGCCGCCCTCTCCGTGAAACAGAACTTGGAGCTGGCGCAATTTTTAAGTAAGAAAAAAGGAGCATCTCCTATTTCACTACTTCAAGATTTGGGTATTGCTGGCAAAGCATCTGCAGCAGTAGGCACACTCAGCGAAGGAGAGGCCCAGCGGGTATCCATCGCACGCGCCTTGGTCAACTCACCCAAACTGATCCTAGCTGATGAGCCTACCTCCAGTTTGGATGACCTGCATGCCCAGCGAGTGGTCCAACTCCTAAAAGCGCAAGCGGCCAAAATTGGCGCAGCCTTGGTAATCGTCACGCACGATCAGCGTGTCAAATCAGAAGTGTCTCAGGTCCTAGAAGTGAAAAGCGCATGAATCTCCTCACTCTCAGTTGGAAATACCTAAGCTTTCGGCCACTTTCTACGGGTTTGAATGCTATTTTATTGGCTTTTGGTCTGGCCATCATTACCGTTTTGCTCCTGGTTCAACATCAGTTTGAGCAAAAAATGACCCGAGATGCTGCAGGTATTGACCTTGTGATTGGTGCAAAGGGAAGCCCCTTGCAATTGATTTTGGCTTCAGTATACCATATTGATTTTCCCACGGGAAATATCAAGATGGAAGAAGCACAGCGCATCTCTCGAAATCGACTGGTGAAGCAGGTGATTCCGCTTGCCATGGGAGACAATATGCAAGGGTTTCGCATCGTAGGCACCAACCACGACTACCTTTCCTTATATGAAGTATCTTTTGCTGCGGGTAAGGCTTGGGAATACCCTTTTGAAGTGACCCTTGGAGCCAGTGCTGCGCAGGCCCTTGGCTTGAAATTGGGAGATTCCTTTACTGGAAGTCATGGAATTAGTGTGGGGAGCCATGATCACGACCAACAGCAATTTAAAGTGACTGGGATTTTAGCTCCTACAGGAAAGGTGGTAGATCGCTTGGTGCTCACCAGCATTGAATCCGTCTGGTATACCCACGAGGAACAAGGGGAGGAGTCGGTTGCTACTGAAGAAGTAGAACTGCCAATAGAAGAAGGTACTTCCCATAAAGAAGAAGCCCATGATGCTCTTGCAGAAGCCCTGGACCCGCTTAAGGTGCCTGTTGCTGCGCAAGGTTTTCCAACCTCCAACCAAGAGCGAGAAGTCACTTCCTTACTGGTTCGCTACCGCAATCCCATGGCCGCGATCCAGTTGCCTCGAATGATCAACTCGGCTACCTCCATGCAGGCAGCCTCCCCCGCATTTGAAATGTCTCGACTATTTGAATTGCTTGGCGTGGGCATTAGTCTCTTGCAGGGTTTGGCCATTGCCTTAGTGGTCATTGCAGGATTGAGCATTTTTATCGCCCTCTACAATTCCCTGAAAGAACGGAAATACGACCTAGCGATTCTCCGCACCTTGGGTGCTTCACGGGTGCAATTGGTGACTTTGGTATTTCTGGAAGGAATTTCGCTCACCACTTTGGGAGCACTTTTGGGGATTGCATTGGGGCATGGCTTTTTGGCGATTATCGTCGAATTGACAGCCCAAGAAGTAGTTTCCTTGGTGGATCCTTGGCTATTCTTACCTGAAGAAGGATTGATTTTTGGCTATGCCTTGGCAGTGGGATTGCTGGCTTCCTTGATCCCAGCCTGGTCAGCCTACCAAACTAGTATTGCAAAGCAACTTACAAAGGCGTAATTAGCATAAAATTTAAAGCAAGATGAAAAAAGGAGCATTCCTGATCGGTTTACTTTTGGCTATAGCCACTTTTTCCCAGCAGACGTATGCCCAAG
>SXYU01000269.1 GCA_005788235.1 Cytophagales bacterium | reverse complement strand
GCACTGCTTTTGCACGATCTTTAGAATAGCCACTGGCATAGGGCTCAGTATACAATTCGACCCGATCTGTACCCGCGAGTTTGGCGGGCTCAAAAAACCTTGCTTCAGGATTGATAAAGATGGATACGCGCGTACCCATTTGCTTCAATTCAGCTACAATATCTTGGAGCATGGATTGATGGCGAATGGTATCCCAACCGGTATTGGAAGTAATGGCCGTCGGTGGGTCTGGAACTAAGGTGGCCTGAGCAGGCTTCACCGTCCGGATTAGCTCCATAAACCGTGCATCGGGATAGCCTTCGATATTGAATTCTGTGCGGACCACTTGTGCCAAGTCCACCACATCTTGGTAGCGAATGTGTCGCTCATCGGGGCGAGGATGTACGGTGATGCCCTCTGCGCCAAATTGTTCACAATCCAGCGCCACCTGTACTACATTGGGATTATTGGCTCCTCTGGCATTTCGTAGGGTAGCAATCTTATTGATATTTACACTTAGCTTTGTCATGTTGGCATTTAAAAATGGGTATTTTTACTGCATTGTACGGGTACAACACAAAACTAAAACTTATGAGCTTAAAGCAGAGAATAGAAGGCGAAATTAAATCCGCCATGTTGGCAAGAGACAAGGTAAGGCTAACTGCTTTGCGAGCAATCAAGTCTCTTATCCTATTGGAAGAAACCAAAGAAGGGTTTTCTGGAGAATTGAGTGCTGAGGAAGAATTGAAGGTATTGACCAAATCTGCCAAACAGCGAAAAGACTCTGCTGAAATCTACGAAAAGCAAAATCGTGCCGACCTCCTCGAAGTCGAATTAGCCGAGCTGGCGATTATTCAGGAATTTTTGCCAAAGGCTTTGTCTACTGAGGAACTCGTACAAGCCATTCAATCCATCATTGCTAGCTCTGGTGCCACAGGACCCAAGGATATGGGTAAAGTAATGGGATTGGCGAGTAAAGAATTGGCTGGAAAGGCAGACGGCAAAGCGATCTCAGAACAGGTGAAACTCCTACTGACAAATTAAATTGGAACCAGTAGACGTAGTCATCCTGCTTCTTTTAGGCTTAGGGGCCTATGAGGGCTATAAAAAAGGCCTGCTGATGAGCATTATTGGCCTTCTTGGCTTTGTGCTGGCTATCGTTCTGGGAGTTTATTTTATGGAAGGAGTGAGCAAATGGCTCGCCACAGAAACGAATGAAGCGGCAGTTGGACTACCCATACTTGCGTTTTTACTGATTTTCTTTTCCACCCTTTTCCTTGCAAATCTTGCCGGAAAGGCCCTCAAAAAAATGATGGCCCTGGTCCTTTTGGGTGGCCTAGATAGTTTGGGTGGAGCAGTACTCGGTATCATCCGAACCGGCTTTTTTATCAGCTTACTTATCTGGGTATTGGGAAAAATAGAGATGAAAGCCTTTAAAGATTGGGAGAGAAAAAGTGAATACTTGTCCTACATCAGACCGCTTACTCCGGGAGTATTGGAAATCTTAAGTCCAATTTTGCCCACCGTAAAGGAAGCAGGCCAAGAACTACTCGAGAAGGTGGAAAAAGGAACTGGGAATCTAAATTAAATCGGATCTAACCTTTACCGCAGGTCAATCACTTCTATGCCTGGATATTTTTTAACATCAAACATAAAATAGCTCAAAGGAAGGCTTGGAGATGCCTTAAGATTTTTGAAAGAATAGGAAAATACGCCTCCCAGCCCATCCAGCATTTCCCAACCCAAAAGCTGCTGCGTGGCTTTTTCTACAAGCAGGCGAACCTGCTTGAAAGGGGCATTGGGTTTTAAAGCAGTCAATTCCACCGTAGAAATGGGCTTTCCTTGGTACGTTTTGTCTGCCAAAAGCTTGTAGTTAAATCCAGATTGATACAGGGTATAGATGTTGGAAGGGGTCAACTCGCCCTCCATCCCAGCGGCATCGTTGATGGTTACTTCCTTGTATCCTGCCGTTTGAATAAAGGTCCATACGGTCTTGCCATCGTTGTAAATTTCTTGATCTGGAAGTTTGAGGCGGTACTTATCGCCTAGGACCGCTACCTCTCCACTCTGTCGATCACCTGCTCCTCCTTCGTCTTGGAAGGTATATTCAAAGCTAGCAGTAAATCCCTTCATGCTTTGAAATTTTTGACTCATGGCGTCCAACACTACCTTTGCCTTGGGGTCTTTTTGAGCTTGGCTGGGTGCCGCGAGGAAGCAGGAAGCTAAAAATGCAAAAAAAAGAAATTTAAGATTCATGTAAGGTCTACCGTAATTCGTAAAGCATCGCTTACAAACTACTCAATAACCGTTCCAAACTTGCTTCGTCTTGAATTAAAACCTCACGCGCTTTGGATCCTTCAAATGGCCCCACCACTCCGGCGGCTTCCAACTGATCGACGATCCTACCGGCACGGTTGTATCCCAACTTCAGCTTGCGTTGAATCAAGGAGGTGCTGCCTTGTTGGTGCAGCACAATCAAGCGTGCTGCCTCGTCAAATAAGGGGTCTTTATCAGTCAAGTCAATGTCCACTCCTGAGCCTTCTCCATCTTCTCCAACATATTCTGGAAGTAGGTAAGCAGAGGAATAGCCTTTTTGTTCCCCAATCCAATCGCAGACTGCATCCACTTCTGGGGTATCTAGGAAGGCACATTGGATGCGGGTCATTTCGGAACCCACAGACAAGAGCATATCCCCCATCCCGATGAGCTGGTCCGCTCCCCCAGCATCAAGAATGGTGCGGGAATCAATCTTAGAGGTAACTCGGAAAGATAGTCGAGCTGGGAAATTGGCCTTGATCACCCCCGTAATCACATTGACTGAAGGACGCTGCGTGGCCACCACCAAGTGGATGCCAATGGCTCGAGCAAGCTGTGCCAAGCGCGCAATAGGCGCTTCAATCTCCTTGCCCGCCGTCATCATCAAATCCGCCAACTCATCGATGACCAAGACAATGTAGGGCATGAAGTAATGTCCATTTTGCGGGTTCAGTTTCCGAGCCACAAACTTGGCATTGTATTCTTTCAAATTACGTACACCCCCTTCTTTCAGCAAGTTATAGCGGTTGTCCATCTCCATACACAAGGCATTGAGGGTGTAAATCACCTTTTTGGTGTCCGTAATGATCGCCTCTTCAGAACCAGGAAGCTTTGCCAAAAAGTGCCGTTCAATCTTGTTGAACAGGGTCAATTCGACCTTCTTAGGATCCACCAAGATAAATTTCAGTTGAGACGGGTGCTTCTTGTAAATCAACGAAGCCAAAATCATGTTGAGGCCCACAGACTTTCCTTGTCCCGTGGCCCCTGCCATCAGTAGGTGAGGCATTTTGGCCAGATCTGCCACAAAGACCTCATTGGATATGGTTTTACCCAAAGCAATGGGAAGGTCCTTGTCAGACTTCATGAATTTTTCTGTACCCAACACTGATCGAGCCGGCACCAATTCCCGATTTTTATTGGGTACTTCAATGCCTATGGTACCTTTACCAGGGATGGGTGCAATGATGCGGATGCCTAAAGCAGCCAAACTCAAGGCAATGTCATCCTCCAGGTTTTTGATCTTGGAGATTTTCACCCCTGGATTTGGGATAATCTCGTATAAGGTCACGGTAGGCCCTATGGTCGCCTGAATGCCTTGAATACCAATCTGAAAGTTTTCCAAAGTGGTCACGATCTTATCCTTATTTTCCTCAAGTTCCTGACGCGATACGGTGACTTTCTTTACATCGTATTCGTTGAGCAAATCCAAGGTAGGGTACTTGTAGCGCGGCAAGTCAAGGGTAGGATCGTAAGGATCTAGGTTTTCAACTTCTTCTACTGTCTTCTCCTCTTCAGGGCCCTTCTGTACGGTAAAATTTCCTTCTTTCAAAAGAGTGGAATCCTTTTCACTAGCCAGCAGGTTGACCTGTGGCACATCGAAGAGATCCTCATCCAGATCATCGGCGAATTGTAGTGGTGGAACAGCATCAGCTTCTTCTACCAAACTAAAATCAACCTTATCCCCAGCCATCGGTAGCTCTGAATCGTCTGCCTTGACCTCCCAAGCACTTCCATCGTCTTCAATATCTTCTTCCTCATCTCCAAAAAAAGGAGAAGCAGTGCCAGATTTGGAATCCTCATCTCCTACCAACTCATCTGCAGGCTTGGCCTTGGGAGGAAACCAGTTGAGCTGCTGTACCCCATAGAACAAAACGATGAAAATGAAGAGGGTACCGAAAATCAGCAGCCAAGTACCAAGGCCCAAAAAATCATAGGAAAGCTTTGCAAGTTCATAGCCCAAGCCACCTGAAGCAAAGCTCCAATAGGAATAACCCTCGATCAAGATGCCTGCATATCCCGTCACCAAACCAATCCATGCCGCAAAAAATAGAGCAAAGACCGTGTAGCGGGTAAGTGAGTATAGCGAAACTTGAAAGGTCCAACGAAAGCCAAGTAAAAATAAAAAGGGAGGAAAAAGAAAAGCTGCTACGCCAAACCAACGGAAAATCATCCAGTGGGCAGCTTGGGAGCCTAAGTAACCCAACCAATTTTTTGATTCTTTGGCTGCATCTCGGATGGATTGATTTGAATTGTTGATGACCAAACTTTGATCCTGTGGACCATTCATCAGGTAAGAGGCGAATGCTACTCCCAAAAAAATGCTGATCGAAAGGAATACTATTCCGAAAACAAGGCCTACCTGCTTGGTCTCGATTTTGCCAAAAGAGAAGGAAGGCTTTTTCGGTTCCGGACTGGCTTTGGGCGCGTTTTCAGTTTTCTTTCTAAATGTATTGGTCTTAGGGGATTCGGATGCCATTTGCAGATAAAATACGGAGGTTAATGTTAGCCAAAACTAACAAGAATGCCAACTTACTTTGCTAAATATAGCTGAAGACCCTTCTTGATTTTTTTGATTAGGTTAGGTCCCTCATAAATCATGCCTGAGTACACTTGAACTAGGCTTGCGCCTGCCTCCAGCTTCTCGATCGCATCTTGTGCGGAGAAAATCCCACCTACACCGACGATTGGAAAAGCTCCTCCCGACTGCTGGTGTAGGTAGCGAATGATTTCGGTACTCCTTTTTTCCAAAGCCTTACCACTTACTCCACCTGCACCGATGCGTTCGAGATTGGAAGGGTCAGTGTGCAAATTGGAACGATCCAGCGTGGTATTGGTGGCGATGACGCCCTCAATTTGCGTTTCTCGCACGATCTCGATGATGTCGTCCAGCTGTCCATTGCTCAGGTCTGGAGCGATCTTTAGCAAGATCGGCTTGGGCCGAGGATGCAGCGCATTGGCAGCCTTCACACCGAGCAGCAGTTTTTTCAAAGGTTCCTTTTCTTGAAGATCCCGGAGGTTGGGGGTATTGGGCGAACTTACATTCACCACAAAATAGTCTACATAGGGATGCAGCGCCTCCAAGCAATACAAGTAATCGTC
>SXYU01000268.1 GCA_005788235.1 Cytophagales bacterium | reverse complement strand
TCAAATGCCGGATGAGGTAGCCTGCCAGGCCTTTGTTAATCCGATGACCGCCTACGGTATGATTGAAGATTCTGGCCTAGTAGCGGGTCAGTGGTTATTGCTCACTGCGGGTGCTTCAGCATTTGGAAAATTTGCTATCCAAATGGCCAATGCTAAGGGCATTCGTGTGGCAGCCACTGTTCGCCATGAATCTCAGAAACAATTATTGATGGATTTAGGGGCGGAATTAGTCATCAATACCAGCACCGAGAAATTGGCGAAGGTGATTTTTGAGAAAACTGAGGTAGGCGTAGATGTGGTCTTTGATGCAGTCGGAGGTGAATTGGGAGTAAAGGCCTTGTCTTGTCTGAAGCAAAAAGGCAAGATGATGGTTTTTGGAGCGCTTGCCTTGGAAAACCTTTCGATCAATAGTGGCTTGCTTATATTTAAAAATTTAAGAATCGATGGATTCTGGCTAAGTACTTGGATTGAAGAGCTATCTGCCGAACAAAGAATGAAAGCTTTTCAACGGGTTTTTGGATTTTTGATTCAGGATACCTCAAAGGTAGACGTAGCAGCAACCTATCCACTTTCTGAGTTTAAAGCTGCTTTAGACGCCTATGAACAAGCGGGAAGAAATGGGAAAATCCTCCTTCTAAGTGAATAGTTGTATTCATTTGAGCCGCTAATTTTAGGATTATCGCCATATTTGTAGTCAATTAATCAAGAGATCAACCATGAATTGGGAAAAAATAGATCAGGAGCTTTCAGAAATTGTTCAACAAAGGAATCAGCTAAGTGCCTTGGAATATAGTGATGAGAAATACGATGATTTAGAGGAGCAATTACATGATTTAGAGGACGACTTTAATGAAAATTACGAGGAGGTTTTAGCTCCCGAATTGGAGCAGATTTACTCCAAGTTAAAGTCAGACTCCGACGTTTTATTGCCTACAGCGTATTTGGCTAATTACTACCAAGAAATGCTGCCTGATGCAAAAGGAAGTATTACCTACGAGGTAAGTGGTGACCAAGGCGTACCTATCGAATCGGATCAGCTAGGCAAAGTGGATTTGCGTATTGTTTTGGTCCCCAACCCAACGCGTTTTGTATTGCTTATCAATGGAAAACAATTAAAAGAATTGTGGAAAAGCAGGTAAAAAAAGGGTGTCAATGGCTTGGTGCACCCTCTTTTAAAACAAACTTGCTTGCACCACCTGAGGCTTTGTAGCCTGTATAGTTCCTTTTAGCATCTCTTGCATTAATTTAAGAAATCCACGCTGCCATGCTTCAGGGCTTATTTTGGTTTCCTTTCCTTCAAAGGCAATGGGACCCTCCATTTTTTCGTAACCCAACATCATGCTCCAAACGGTATAAAAGGTGACTTCAGGTTGTAATTCTGGTCGAATACTGCCGTCTTTAATTCCTTGAGATACGATTTGGATTCCAAATCGTGTTGGCTCTTGTTGAAGTTCCAAAAGTTTATGAAAATGGATAGAGTCCAAGATCAAGGGATTGATTTGTGATTTTAACTCTGGCGAAGTGTATTTTTTAAGTAAGTCTAAAAAATGAATGATCGAATGGTAATAGACTGGTTGTTCCTTGGCAAACTTCCAGATTCGTTGTACTAGGTCAGTCAACATCTCTAATCCATTTTTACCTTTTGTACGCAGGGACTCTCTAAACTCATCTTTCAGTTGTTCGAAAGCTTTTTTGGTAAGTGCCATGTATAGGTCTTCCTTATTTTTGTAATAAAAATAGGTGAGTCCTTTACTGATGCCTGCCTTTTTTGAGACATCTTCCATTCGAGTAGCTGTAAAGCCCTGAGTTGTAAACAAGGCAATTGCTGCATCTAAGATTAATTTTTCTTTGTTTTTCTCGCCAGCCATTGTAAATAAATAGATAAGAAGGACAGACTCGAATGTATTAAATCTTAGTCAAAAAAGAAAGAAGTGAATATTAGTCAAAGTAGGAAGACTTTGGTGTCTCCCTATTTTTAAAAAGTAAGTAATCAAGCTAAGATTTCAACAATCACATAATTCTTCTTTCCTTTTTGTACTAGCAAATATTTTTCTTGAAGTAGGGCATAGGATACAGGGCCTTGAGGATCATCCACTTTTTCTTTGTTGATACTCACGCCGCCTCCAAGAATCATTTTTCGAGCTTCCCCTTTGGAAGGGAAGAGCTGAAAATTCGTTTTTTCACTAAGAAGGTCAAGTACATTTTCAAGTTGTGAAAATGACGATTGACTCAATTGTACCTTGGGAACTCCTTCAAAAACTGCAAGAAATGTTCGTTCGTCTAGGGAAGCTAAATCCTCGGTTGAGGACTTACCAAACAGGATTTCGGAGGCTTTCAGTGCCATCTCGTAATCTTCTTTGCTGTGGACCATCGAGGTCACTTCCTTTGCGAGTTCTTTTTGAAAGAGGCGCTGGTGGGGTGCTTCCGCATGTTCTTTCTCTAATTTTTCAACTGTGGACTGATCAAGCACCGTAAAAATCCGAATGTACTTGGAAGCATCGGCATCAGACACATTCAACCAAAATTGATAAAAAGCATAGGGTGAGGTCTTTTCTGGATCTAGCCAAACCGAACCCCCTTCAGTTTTTCCAAACTTGGTTCCATCTGCTTTAGTGATCAAGGGAACAGTTAAGGCAAAAGCACTTCCACCACCCATGCGACGGATTAATTCCGTACCGGTCACAATATTTCCCCATTGATCAGATCCCCCCAATTGAATGGTACAGTTTTTATTTTTCCAAAGATGGTAGAAATCGTACCCTTGAATCAATTGGTAGCTAAACTCTGTAAAGGAAAGGCCATTTCCATCTTCAAGGCGACGTTTTACGCTATCCTTAGACATCATGTAGTTTACTGTAATGTGCTTGCCTACATCGCGAATAAAGTCTAAAAAAGTGAATTGAGAGATCCAATCGTAATTATTGACTAGACTTGCTTTATTGGCTTGATTTCCTGAAAAATTCAAAAATTTGGCTAATTGCTTTTGTATACAGGCTACATTATGATCTAGGGTAGCCTTATCCAACAGATTTCGTTCGGAGGACTTGAAAGATGGATCTCCAATCATTCCTGTGGCACCCCCAACAAGAGCAACAGGCTGATGGCCTGCTCGTTGAAAATGCAATAAGGTCATCACCCCAACCAGGTGACCAATATGAAGTGAATCTGCAGTTGGATCAAAACCAAGATAAGCTGAAGCCATGCCTTTGGCAAGGTGCTCCTCTAATTCTGGGGTCATATCTTGGAGCATTCCTCTCCATTTCAATTCTTGGATAAATGAATTCATCGGTTGGGTGGTGGGATAAGCTACAAATATAAAGGCTTGAAAGTAGGAAGGAAATTATTAGATAAATTCAGCTTAAAATGCTTCGGAACTTTTTCTTCCAAGGCCTAGGTTTTGGTCTTATTTCTGGAGTTCATTTTTTATTAAAAAAAAAGGTGATTCTAGTATAGATTCACCCCTTTTCAGTTGATAGCTTGCTTCCTTAAGCGGTTCGCAACTTGATAATTCCAGTGGCATGCAACAGTTTTACAATGGGGTAGGTAGGGTCAAACTCGTACCATTTAACCGCAAAATTGGCGCGGTTTGGTAGGTTGTGGTGGTTGTTCTGAAACAATTCACCTAACATTAAAACATCGAGTAAAAGTGAGTTTTTTGATTTGTCATTGTTATCAAAGTTGGCATATCCATACTTGTGACCACTCCAATTGACGATAGCACCATGGACGGGACCCATCAAAAAGTGAATTGGCAACAAGAAATACATCCACCAATGCGTGCCTGCTAGTTCAAAATAAGAGATGCAGGCAATGTAAATACCTACATAGAATATTCCCCAAGCTAATCTAACCAGCATGCTATCTGCAAACCGGTCGAATTTGTTCCAGTCAGGAATATCCTTCGAAAACCGCTCTTCTGGCCTGAGCTTAAAGCTGAAATAGTCGTTGTAAATATTTTTGGTCTTCCACATCATCGAAAACAGATTTTCGGTATGGTGGGGGCTATGCGGGTCTTGAGGAGTATCCGAATAGGCATGGTGCATACGGTGCAAGATGGCATAGGCACGAGGAGAGAGGTACGAACTTCCTTGCCATAGCCAAGTAAAAAAGTAGAAAAACTTTTCCCAGTATTTGTTCATCACAAACATTTGGTGAGCTGCATAGCGATGAAGAAAAAAGCTTTGACAGAATAAGGAAAAATACCAGTGCAGTAGAAAAAGGAAAATGATGATCACTTGAATTAAAATTTAATGTTTAAACAAAGATAGGATAAGGTGCCGACAAATAAGAAAAATTCCACCAATGGTTTCCAGCATTTAAGCTGATTTTTGTAAACAGAATTTAAAATCGGATACTGGTAATATTCTTGTACTATGGATGAATA
>SXYU01000267.1 GCA_005788235.1 Cytophagales bacterium | reverse complement strand
CCTGGTGCTGAACCTTCAATTGGATTACCCGAATAATCGTAAACTAACTCCCCATTGGTGTAGAACAAGGGTTGGCCCGTGATGGGGTCAATGGCAATGGCATTGTTGAAGGCTCCTCCGATGACGGTAGCGGGGAGGCTTTGAATAGTAGCTGTTTCTCCTTTCCCGAAGGAGAGGTAGGGATGGCCTCCAGTGCTGCAATTTCCAAAAATCCATTCGTTGCCGTTGTATCCTTGAGCCAAAACTGACTCAGTCCAAGATATTCCTACAAGCAAGGTCAGGCCTGCAAATAGAAGGATGAAACGTATGGAATTAACCTTGCTTTTCATATTTTTGACCTGACTTTTAAAACATCCAATTGGAGCTTACGTTTAGAAGTGAAGTGCGTATTCAAATAAACGAACTATTTCGTGTTACGGTCTCTGCTGTTATTAGTTTTTTTTATTGCCTTGAGCTTAGCCCCTATTTCTTGGGCCTTCGCGCAAGATCCCCAATATAGCCAGTACTATGCAGCACCACTTTACCTTAATCCGGCCTTGGCAGGTGCGGAGTTAATGGGACGAGTTGGATTTAATTACCGAAACCAGTGGCCTTCTATTGAGGCACAATTTACCACCTTTTCTGCCTACTATGACACCTATTTGCCTGAATACAACTCTGGGATAGGAGTTCATGTAATGCAAGATTCGGAAGGAGCATCCAAGTTGAGATCTACCTCGGTATCTGCCATGTACTCCTACGAACTGCGGCTAGCGGACAAGCTGTATTTTAGACCTGGATTTCAAGCCAGCTACATTCGAAGGGAAATAGGATTTTATGAAAATCTCGTTTTTGCCAATCAAATCAATCCCCTAGATCCCACGGGACCCTTACTTCCTGGTGCAGCTATTCCAGGCCTAGGAGACCCTGTAGGCTTATTTTCCTTATCTGCAGGTGGTTTATTGTTTACAAATAATGCTTGGATAGGATTTTCTGCACACCATCTCAACCAACCGAACCAATCTTTTGTGGACGGGTTGAGCCCCTTGCCAAGGAAATTATCCCTTCATGCAGGTTACCGAATTTCGTTGGGCCAAGGCAGCATGCGGAGGGATTTTACCCACCTGAGCAAGCAGCGTTACTTGACCCCAACCATTAACTACAAAAGGCAAGGACCCTTTGAGCAGCTGGATCTTGGGGCCTATTTCTATGTAGAGCCCATCTTATTTGGGCTCTGGTATAGAGGTTTGCCTTACAAGCCTGTGGAAGTGCAGAGTAATCGCGATGCCATCGTAGTGATGGTGGGAGTAAACTTGTTGAGTGGCTTGAGTATTGGCTATAGTTTTGACTATACTGTCTCGCAACTTGGAATTCAAAGTGGAGGGGCGCATGAGCTGAGCCTTTCTTGGACCATCCCCAGCCTAAATCAAGGGAAGCCTCTCGGTCGAGATACAATCCTTCCTTGCCCAAAATTCTAAACAGAAGTAATGACATCAGAAAGTTTGACTTACCTTCTTTTAGGAATACTGATTTTTGGCTTCTTAATGCCCAGAATTTTGGAATACCTACAGGTTTCTATGCAGCAGCAGACCGTACCTCCAATCCTTGCCGATTACTTAACTGACACGAAACTTTTGGAAGCCAAATCCTACCAAAAGGATAATTTCAAGTTTAAACTAATCACCAGCAGCTTTACCTTTTTATTGACTGTATTTTTTATTACTCAAGGTTGGTTTGGGGCAATTGATTCCTGGATTGGAGGTTTTGGTTTTTCTCCCCTTCTTGATTCTTTGCTATTTTTCGGGCTTGTTTTTATCGCCTCAGATATCCTGAGTCTTCCTTTTGATTACTACAGTACTTTTGTGATTGAAGCAAAATATGGCTTCAACAAAACCACCTTAGCTACTTTTTTCTCAGATAAGATGATCGCCTACCTGTTGTCCCTCTTGGTAGGTGGAGGTTTACTTTTGATTTTTCTTTGGTTGATTCATTTTATGGGACCTAATTTCTGGTGGCAATTTTGGATCATAGCCAGTGTATTTATGGTGCTGGTGAATGTCGGATATACTGCTTGGATTATTCCCTTGTTCAATACCTTGACACCCTTAGCAGAGGGGGAGGTGCGGGACAAATTGTTGCAGTATGCAGCGAAGGTCAACTTTTCGGTGAAGCATATTTTTGTAATGGATGGCAGTCGTCGTTCGGCCAAGGCAAATGCTTTTTTTTCGGGCTTTGGCAAGCAAAAAAAGGTAGTGCTGTACGATACCCTTTTGGAGCAACACCCTCCGGAAGAGCTGGTGGCGGTCTTAGCGCATGAAATTGGGCATTACAAGAAAAAACACTTGAAGTGGGGCATGCTTGTTTCGGTTTTGGAAGTGGGTATCCTACTTTTTTTGTTGGGTCAGGTAGTATTTTCTGAGAATATGAGTTTGGCTTTAGGCGGCACCACCTTGTCGGTTCCCTTAAATATTATCGGGTTCACGATGCTATTTGCACCCCTTTCGATGGTGATGGGAATTGGGATGAATTGGTTGAGTCGGAAGCATGAGTTTGAAGCGGATGCCTATGCCAAGGAAACTTTTGGAGGTAAGCCACTCGCAGAGGCCTTGAAGACCCTTTCGGTGAAAAGTCTCAGCACTATCCACCCGCACCCCTGGTATGTATTTGTCAACTATTCTCATCCTCCATTGCTAGAACGTTTGGAACGTTTGGAGCGCTAGTACTTGTATTTTTTCAGCCTTAATTAGTTTGAAAAAAAAATTATAAATTTCTCTTGAATAAACTTAGAACCCATGAAAGACCTTGCTGATTACGCCTATCCTTTGACCGATCTTTTTGAGCAGCCCACCTCTTCTGATCAGTGGGATCGGTACCGATTGAGCCAAGAGCAGATTGATTTTTTCCATGAAAATGGCTATTTGGCGGGAGTTCAGCTCCTCGATGAGCAGCAGATTGCTGTTTTATCCCAGGCCTTGGATGAGGTAATGGATCTCAAGCATCCTCTGCATGGCTTATTTCATGAGTTTCATAGCAATGAATCAGCAGATCCGAATACGGTGCTCTTCCACTCTTTGGGCCACTGGCGCATTGCAACGGCATTTCACGATGCGATTTGGAATCCGGCATTTCGAATGGTCGCCAGCCAGCTTCTTGGAGATCGAGGAGTTCGATTTTGGCACGACCAACTCTTTTGCAAGCCTGCGCACCACGGCGGTGTAGTAGCTTGGCATCAGGATTATTCCTACTGGACCCGGACGGTGGAGATGCAGCATTTGACCTGTTGGTGTGGGCTGGATGATGCTACGGAGGAAAATGGCTGCTTGCAGTATGTGCCTGGGTCACATCGCTGGGGACTTTTGGAGAAGCCTGCTCTTGCAGGTGAAATGGATGGGTTGATGGGAATGCTTTCTGAAGAACAGAAAGCCCAATTTGCACCCGTAGCCATTCCCTTAAAAGCTGGATATGCAGCTTTTCACCACCCTTTGCTGGTGCATGGGAGCTATGCCAATTATTCTCCACGTTCGAGAAAGGCTTTTGTGGTCAATGTATTCGCAGATGGTACCATTTCAGATTCGGATGAACCATTGCTAACTGGGGTTCCGGTGATTCCAAAAGGAGAAAAAATGGGAGGTAAATTTTTTCCTTTAATTTTTAATCCCAAAAACAGCTAAATTCGATCTTCAATTGATGGTTTTGTAAGAAATAAGCAGGTTGGATGATGCGGGAGACCTCTGCTTGAGGCCCAGCACTAAGTTGATTTTATTCCCCTATACATGGCTTCTGGATTATTTACTTTATTGGATGACATTGCCACGCTCATGGATGATGTGGCGGTGATGAGTAAAGTGGCCGCAAAAAAAACGGCCGGTATTTTAGGCGATGACTTGGCAGTAAATGCAGAGAAAGCCTCTGGCTTTGTATCTGACCGAGAGCTTCCCGTGATTTGGGCCATTACCAAAGGTTCTGCTTTGAATAAATTGATTATTCTTCCCGTAGCTTTTTTGCTGAGTGCTTTTGCGCCAGCGGCCATCACAGTGATTCTTGTAGCTGGAGGTTTGTATCTGGCCTACGAGGGGGTGGAAAAAATCCATGCCTATATTTTTCCTCATCCTGTTGAAAATAAGGAAGAAATAGATTTGGGGATTACCAAAGAAGAGGTAGTATCGCTGGAAAAAAAGAAAATTAAGTCCGCCATCACCACGGACTTTATACTTTCAGTGGAGATTGTGATTATTGCAATGAGTACGGTAGTCGACAAACCCTTGCTCAATCAAATAGCTGTGGTATCCATCATAGCCCTGATTGCTACGGTAGGCGTATATGGAATTGTGGCCTTGGTAGTACGAATGGATGAACTTGGGTTAAGATTGATTGCACTTAATGACCGGGAAGATAGTATTTCGGACAAGATTGGCTGGATGTTAGTAAATGCCTTGCCTCACTTTGTTCGTGGAATAGGTTTTATTGGTACCCTTGCCTTATTACTGGTTTCCGGAGGCATTTTTGCGCACAACATTCCCATTTTTCATCACCTCCTCCCTACTTGGCCCGGGATGTTAAAGGAATTTCTTTTTGGGCTGGCTGTGGGTATCCTCGTACTGCTTCCCATATTGGTGATTCAAAAATTAAGAAAAAAATCGTCCTAATCTTTTTTAGTAAGTCAATGGATTTGCCTATTTTCCGAAATACTAATCCATTTCTTATGATTTCTTCTTTTTTACGGCTTTTGGTATTTACTCCCTTTTTTTTAGTGAGTTTATGGGTTGGAGCCCAACCAGGGCAATCCTTTCTTCAATTTCCAGGTGGGCCTGGTCTAGGGCAGGGCAAGCACATTGTCTTGGTAGCTGGGGACGACGAATACCGATCGGAGGAGTCTATGCCCATGTTGGCCAAGATTTTAGCTAATCGTCATGGGTTTAAAACCACTGTTCTATTCCCTATTGACCCAAGTACTGGGGACGTGGTGCCCAACTATCAAAACAACATTCCAGGGCTGGAGCAACTGGCCACTGCAGATTTAGTTATATTATTGATTCGCTTCCGGGAGTTGCCTGATGCACAGGCAAAGTACTTGGAGGACTATCTTTTGGCAGGCAAACCCATTATCGGCTTGCGAACATCCACCCATGGTTTTGCCTATCAGAAAAATAAGAGTTCCAAATTTGCCCATTGGGACTGGATGAGTAAAGTGCCCGGATGGGAGCAAGGCTTTGGAAAACGCATTTTTGGAGAAACTTGGATCAACCACCATGGGATACATGCCAAGGAAGGAACTAGAGCGTTAGTGGACGG
>SXYU01000035.1 GCA_005788235.1 Cytophagales bacterium | reverse complement strand
TCAAAAAGTGGTTGGAGGAAGCTACTGAAGAAAAGAGGGCCCAGAACTAAGTAATGAGCATCTCCTCGGCCAGCCAAAATCTGATCCGTAGCATTCATGGTCAGAATGGCAAACATCAGGATGATTTCAATTACAAGGATCAAATTGGCATCCAGCGCCGCCCAACCTTTCAATTCGGGTTTGGTGAATCGCTCCACCTTCATCACGTTTCTCCGCACCAAAAAAGCAACACAAGAGACCAATACCGCAACGGCTAGAAATTCAAATACATTAATCGCTACCGTATACAGTCCTCCTAAGAGTGGAGCAAAGAGGCGGTGAGTTCCCAAAATTCCATCAAGTACAAACTCCAATACTTCCAAGTTGATGACCAGAAATCCCACATAAATCAACAGGTGTAAAAATGCGGGAACTAGGCGTTTGAACATTTTTTGCTGACCCAAGGCCACAAGAAGCATGGCTTTCCAACGGGCCTCGGGTTGGTCATTTCGGGTCTCCGCCTTGCCAAGAAGGATGTTTCGTCGAAGAAATTGGATCCTTTTAGTCAAAATAAAGCCCGCAACACCTAGTATTAGGAAAAACGCAAGTTGTGGTAAAATGCTCATATTGATCGGATTAACTAGTTGATATAAAATTTGGGTCTATTTTTTCTGAAAAGGATTTGTAGTGAATACTCATTTTTCTACATTTGCAACACTCAAAAGGATGGTGATATAGCTCAGTTGGTAGAGCATCGGACTGAAAATCCGTGAGTCGGTGGTTCGAGTCCACTTATCACCACAAACCCGGTCTTCACAGATCGGGATTTTTTTTGCCCTCTTTTTCGTTGTACCATCAATTGCTACTTATCCATTTATTATTACTAAAATATAAAATAGTCTGCATGCATACTATTTTTCAACAAATTTAAAATTGATTTTTCTTTGACCTAATCCAAAAACAAGTGAGTAACTAGGCCCATTTGCTCCTTCCTAAGTAGAACTAGAAGCATTGAAATTTGTTAGTAGCGGCTTCAAGTCTTTTGGATGAATAAAATCAAAGGCTATCAAATTACTTTTCATGCAAGATTGCCATTTCCGCAACACGTTTTCCAAGTCCCTTCCCCTTTACTAAAAATTGCTCCTCCACTTTACCGGTTTGAAAAGGAGCTTCCCCGGTAATCGCTGAAGCGCCAAAAGCCGCTTCCGGCTCCTCTCCACCCAACACGAGCATTCCATGAATCAACATGGATTGCAGTAGGTTTACCTGTACCAATTCCTCACCAATCGATATTCCTCCGCCAGTGACAAAGGCAGCTCCCAATTTGTTTTTTAGTGGACGACCAGCAAAAGGCCAACTATTGATGAATTCCTGAACAGCTGGGGCCACATTGGCATTGTATACAGGCGAGCCAACCACAATTGCATCTGCTTCAAGTAACTCTTTAGTGCTGACTTGATCTATGGAAAGCAAAAGTACGCGTACTCCCGCTACCGATTTTGCCCCTTCCTCCACCGCCTGAGCCATGGTTTTGGTATTACCAGACTGGCTGTAATAGGTAATTAAAACGGTGGGCTGTCCCTGAGCAAATCCCACAAAAAAAAAGAGTAGAAAAAGGATACAGAACAGGAAAAAGCGGTGCATAAGAGAGAATATGTTCATACCCGAAATTAAAAAAAAATCCCCATCTCTGGTAAGAAATGGGGATCTTAATCTTATCCTAAGGACTTATTTTTTCCAGCTAGCCTTTCCACCCTTGGCAGAATCCACGGTGACACTGTAAGCCGATCCTGAGGAAACAATCCATCGAACTTGCACCGAGCCCATCCCTGGGATATTGGCTACCGACATTTTTTCTGGTGAATGGATCTGCTCCTTGTACTTCTTCATGTCAGCGTCCTCCACCACAAATCCTGCCACCACCTTAGCTCCAGATAGCGCTACGTAATCTGGACGCTCGATGCGGTACTTCAAGTCTTGGCTAGCGTGGGTCGGCATCATGCGCTCGTTGAAGATCGTGGCCGTAATGGCTTTCAAGCCTCCTCCCAATTCTTCTTCTTTCACCTCAGTGATGGAAAGCTTGGGCGTATGGTAGGCATGGTAAATGGTAAAGGCTGCATTGCGGTGTGCATCCTGCTCCAAGAGAAATCCTGGATGTGCACGACCAAAGGTCTTTTTGAAGCCACCAATCTCCACCGTACCAAACTGCGGATGCTTGTATTCTTTGTAGTTGACAAAGGCATCACCAAATGTCAACAGCTGGTCCACTTTGAGTTGCTCCTCCTGGTTGCCTCGACCTGCCTCTTTGTTGAAGTACAGGTAGGAGACCATCAGCTCATTGGAGTAGGTGAAGATTCCTCGATTGCCATAAAACCAATCCAACTCCCCCCCAAAAACCGAGTAAAGATCCTTATACACGGTCAAGTAACGGTAACCTGGGATCATTTCTTCTCCTTTTTTACCAATCGCATCGTAGATACGAATGTCCTCTCTGTTGTAAGTATTCAGATCTTCTTCAGCACCAGGACCACGAAGGATCATCCCTCCTGAATTATGGAAGCTCTGGGCACCAGCAATGTTGGAATGCTTCCAAACAAACTCCATCACTGCACGATTTTCGGGTAGTGTAAATGGATAACGCATGGCCCCACGTTGAATGTAATCTGGCTGCCAGTTCCATCCCCAATCTCGGTTGGGATCGTAGTAGCCAATCCCATCTTCGTTGACTTCACCATCGCCATCGTTATCAACACCTTCTTGACCGAGCATTTCGTACTCCCCTACCTGGTCAGGGCCCACTTGCATCAATCTTCTAGAATCCAAAGGATCTTTGATAAATCTACCTGTTGGAGACTTGCGAATCATCATGGTAATGTGTCCATCGCCGTCCAAGTCATCCATTCTATCCTC
>SXYU01000002.1 GCA_005788235.1 Cytophagales bacterium | reverse complement strand
GAGTATGTACGAAAGGAAAAGTTGGGAGAGGAGTTGGAAATTGAAAGTGCTGCGGCCTACCTAAGCCACATTATCGGTAGAACCTACGAAGAGACGCTACATGCAGTTCAGAAGTTTGCTGAGAGCAGTAATTCCAATAGCCTGCTTTCCATTGTCTACCACCTAGGCAAGTTATCCATGGAGGAATCAATCCAGGGCTTGGATCGAGAAATTAGCTTTTCTGCGACCCTTCGAGAGCGCGTAGGTCACCACGTCTATGGGGAGCTTTGGGCCAATCGAATCAAGGAAGCTCTTCTTGAGAGAAACTTGATCAATCGTCCCATTCACCTCATCTCTGCCAACATGCATAGTGTGGTGAATACGATTTATGCACATCAAGCGCTAGGTGCTGGAAGTTTTGAAGCCATCGAACAAGTGGCTACGGAGATTTCCATCAAGGCAAAAAACAACCAAGGCAAGAAGATTTTAGCATTTGCGGAAAAACAGGGGTTTATCGACCTTCCCGATGAGTCAGGAACCAATATTGGTGCACAACTCATTGATACTGCACAAATGGAGGTCGACACGCTTATACCCGGAGTAATTCTGCCCAAGGACAAGGAAAAGCGACCTGTTTTTGTGGTGATGGATTATGCCTTTGGAGAGCAGGCCTATGAATGTTTTGATGAGTTGCTGAAGCCCTATACCAAGGATGGAACAAAGTACCCGTTGAATGTGGTATCCACCTCAATTATGGGTAAAGCAGGGATTCTGCATGGAGGTAAGGGAGATTTGATGGTACCAACAGCGCATGTTTTTGAAGGTACTGCTGACAATTATCCTTTCCGGAATGAACTTAAAAAATCCGATTTTAAAGGATATGGTTTGGGCGTATACGAAGGCTCCATGATCACGGTATTGGGAACTTCCCTTCAAAATCGGGATATCCTAACTTACTTCATGGAATCCTCCTGGAAGGCTGTAGGTTTGGAAATGGAAGGTGCGCACTACCAGAAAGCAATCCAGTCAGCTTCCAAAATCAGATCCAACGTTCGATCCAATATTAAGGTGCTGTATGCCTATTACGCCTCGGATAATCCGCTAGAAACTGGCAGCACACTCGCTTCTGGTGCATTGGGAATGGATGGAGTTCGTCCTACTTATCTAATTACTTATAAGATTTTAGAGAAACTTTTTGCAAAATAGCCTAGCCAGTACAGCAGGTTTTTAAAAGTATTCAGTTAGTTTTTTGGGAGTTCAGCTCTAGTGGAGTGCAATAGTTCCAATCTCCACCCTTGGTTTGTTTTTAGGGCTGACGCACTCTCGAGCCAATATACTTCCCTTGAAGCTTCTCCTTCTTTAGTGAAGGTGGCATAATTGTGGTACGCTACCCAAGCTCGATTGCCAAAAATTTCTGTTTTGATGAATTCAAATCGGTTGGTGCGAACCACGGGATTGTTCTTTTGGCCCCGTTCACTAAGGTAGGATTTAATAAAATCCATATCCCAAACTTCTCCTTGCTCAAGCAATAAAAAATCAGGACTGTAGTACCGCTCTACCAGGTCTGCGTGGTAGCCAGAAAATAAGGAATCAAAAGATTCTTGAATAAGTTGATGGATTTCAAGGGTCTCCTGTTTGGAGGAACTAGTTTGTGCCTGTGCAGCTACTTGAAAAACCAAGGCTAGGAATACGATAAAAGTACTTTTTTTCATAAGAGAATAGGATTCAGCTTTTAGTCAAGATAGGAATTATGTAATAGGCTTAAATTTTTACTAGACTTGAAAACTAATTAAAATTCAAATATGCTTAGTGAAAGCACAAAAAAAAGTCGGCTAAGAAAGCCGACTTTTCAATGAGGAAAAAACCGAAACTTACTTAGGCAATATCACACCATCCACCACGTGGATGACGCCATTGCTACCTGCAAGATCAGCAGCGATTACTTTTGCGCCATTGATGGTTACTACACCACCTTTGATCGCTACAGTCAATTCTTGACCATTCAAAGTCTTTACTTTCTGACCATCGGTTAGTTGAGAGGACAATACATTTGCACCTACAACGTGGTAGGTAAGGATTGAGGTCAATTTATCTTTGCTTTCAGGCTTTAAAAGACCTTCTACCGTGCCCTTGGGCAATGCATCAAAAGCAGCATTTGTCGGAGCAAAAATAGTAAAAGGACCTGTTCCACTTAGAGTCTCTACTAAGCCTGCAGCTGTTACAGCGGCTACTAGGGTGCTGTGATCAGCGGATCCTACTGCGATATCTACCACAGTGTTAGGTGCTGCTTCTTCAACTACAAGTGTGGTAGAGTCAACAGCCGTTTCGTCTGTGGCTTCTTCCTTTGGAGCATTGCAACTTGCTAAGCTGGTTGCTGCAAAACCCAAAAGGGCAAATGTTACTAGTTTGAAATTTTTCATTGGAATAGTTTTTATTGTTTACACATACCTAACTAGAAACCTAGAAATAAGTTTTTAAAAAAAAAGAAAACCAAGGAGTTAGGAAAAAAAAGCCCTCTATCGCGGTGTGAAAGAGGGCCGAGTTTAGTTAATATCCTGATTTCAATGGTGGAGGTCCATCAGGCACGATTCCTTTGTAAACATAGTCACCTTTCTTTTGCTTGAATTCAGCTTTGATTTCGTTTCGCAACACTTCGTTTTGATAGAGGTCTACCATCGTCATTGCAAGAGCTTTTGATGCATAGCCCATGCCTTTGTGACCAATTGACATGCCTACTGATGCTACCACAGCCCAAGAGTGCCATGGAGTGCCTGTTGGAGCTACCGTAGCACCCATCCGGATGGTTGGTACCACCCAGCTTACATCGCCTACATCAGTACTTCCACCCATGCTATGCTCCTGCGTTTCTTCCATAGGTTTGATTTCAGAAATCACACCTACCTGCGGTTTACCATTGGCTTCCTGGATTTTTTTGGCAAAAGCTTGTTCCTCTTCGGTATAGGAGATCGCTCCCAATGCTTCAATGTTTTTTTGCATCACGGCCGAACCGGTGCGGTTTACCAAAATTTCATGCACGCCAGAGACCAAGGTTACTTTATAATCTACATTGGCCATGATTGCTGCACCAGAAGCCATCTTCTCCACTTGCTTCCATACAGGTAGAAGGCCATCTCTGCTTGTGTCTCTTACACGAACCCACAAACGGCTGTAATCAGGCACCACATTGACTACTTTACCGCCATCTTGGATATGGTAGTGAATGCGTACGGTAGGCTTGATATGCTCTCTATAGTAGTTGATCCCCGTAGTGTATAATTCAAGTGCATCTGAGGCAGATCTTCCATTCCAGGGATCACCGGAGGCGTGGGCGGTTTGGCCATTAAATTCCACCAAAAAGTCAACCAAGGCCAAGCCTTTTTGAACTTCAGTTTTGGTTTCATCTGCAGGGTGCCAATCCATCATGATATCTACATCATTCATCAATCCTGCTCGAATCATCCAAAGCTTACCAAAGTATTTTTCTTCTGCTGGGGTACCGTAAAAACGAATCGTTCCCTTTAGTTGACCTGAAGCAATCAAATCTTTGATTGCGGAAGCAGCGCCCAAAGAGGCTACGCCAAAAAGGTTGTGACCGCATCCATGGCCCGGAGCTCCAGCATGCAAGGGGCTTTTGAAGGGAACTTTATTTTGTGATAAGCCAGGCAGACCATCAAATTCACCCATAATACCGATGATAGGGGCTCCTGATCCATATTCCGCCACAAAAGCAGTAGGAATTTCTCCTACACCCCGGGTAACTTTAAATCCCAACTTTTCTGCATAAGCAGAAAGTGCAGCTGAGGATTGTGTCTCTTGGAAAGCGATCTCTTCAAAGGCCCAAATCTTGTCACTCAGTTCGGTCATGTCTGCAAATTGTGCATCGATGGTTTGCTGTGCCGCTGTTTTGAGAGGATTTGCTTTTACAGGAGCTTTTTTCTGCGCAAGGAGTGTATGCCCAAATCCGAGCATTGCAAGCAAGAGGAGGAGGTAAGTGTTTTTCATAAGTAGAATTTAGATACGAGTCAAATCGAAAAGTAAGATAAGAAGGGTTTTGGATTTGGAGAAAATTAATTGATAGGAGGAAGTTTTCTATGCTTAATTTTTGTGATTGAAACGATGGATATAATACATTTAATCCACTAATTTTAATTTATTCCACCCAAAGACATTTTGCATGAACTTTCATTTTTTTTCTGACTTTGAGTCAATGAGTGCCGAAGGATTTGATTTGATCAAAAAAGAGATCGAAAAAAACCCTAATCTTTTGTTTTGTGTAGCTAGTGGTGGATCTCCAGCTGGCGCTTATGCCAAACTAGCGGCTTACAAAGAATCGCATCCTGAATTCGGAGATCGACTCCGTGTCATCAAACTAGATGAGTGGGGGGGCTTGGAGCCAGATTCCCCATTTACCTCTGAATTGGATGTGCAGCAAAAGTTTGTACGGCCAATGGGAATTACCGCGGATCGCTACTGGACCATTGACCCGGATACTTCAGATCCTGAAGGGGCTTGCTTTTACATGGAGCAGGTTTTGGAGCGAGAAGGGCCCTTGGATATTTGTATTTTGGGAATTGGGGTCAATGGCCATATTGCACTCAATGAACCAAGGGAGGTGCATCAACTACCGTATCATCTGTGTGAATTGGCTCCCTCTACTTTAGCAAACGGGATGTTGAAGACCTTGAAACAACCGCCGAGTTTCGGCATGACCATTGGGCTTCGGGGAATCATGCAATCCAAACTCATTTTATTATTTATTGCGGGATCCGGTAAAAAAGAAGCTTTTGAGCGCTTGCAAAAACCTTGCGTATCAGGCCAATTTCCAGCATCCTTCCTTTGGTTGCACCCCAATGTACAGATCCTAGTGGATGAGCGTGCCGTTTGAGGCAGTCAAATCCATATTTATTTGTTTGATAGCGAAGGAGATACTCTCGGTCAATCAAAAAAATAAAGTTGATTTATTGCGGATAAGTTCCCTTTTTCTACCTTTGCACCACTTCAAAAGTGAAGAAAAACGGAG
>SXYU01000034.1 GCA_005788235.1 Cytophagales bacterium | reverse complement strand
CGTAAAAGCAGTCCAGACCTTAAATCCTTTACTTCCATTGGACTCATCATCCCACATCAGCCCGTCGTAATCGTCATAAATGCCATCGTTGTCGTAATCTTTCATGGCTCCATTGTTCCAGAGCTCATCCCCATACCAAATACTGCCATAATAAAAGTAACCGAAGTCAGGACCATGCCCGAAAAGAGGCTCTGGCTTAAGTGGATCCCCAGTCATGGAATTGACCTTGTAGCGCGTGGCGTAGGTTTCATATACATCCCCAGCCCAAGGATAAGCAGTGAAAGATAGCCCTAACTGATCCATTTCTTTGTAAATCGCCAAATCCTGTGGGTACATGCGCTCCTCACTTTTGGAGGTGGAAGGTGGTCGCAAGTGCATCGGTACCCGTGTATCCATGGAGTTGACCACGGAAATATTGGGGTGGCTCATCATCCACAAAACGGTAGCGCGAGATTCAATTTCACTAAGCGGGTACTCCCCTGCGCCAAATTGAGTATACCCCCTACCCGTCAAGTCGCCCCCTGTATTGGGGCGCCAGTTTTCTGGGTAATTACGGTGAAGGTCCAGCCCACCAATCCCGTCTTCGTTGTACCGACCATCACCATCGTTATCAATTCCCTCAGAATAGACGAGGTAATCTCCTTTCCCTGGAAAAGTTTGATCCATCAGCCTTCCCTTGGGATCTTTTGGGTCAAGGATGTAATTGGCTTTTTCTTTTTCTTCTGGAGTCACTGCCTTTTTACGAACTTGATATAGGATTCCATCTCCATCCAAGTCTTCTTCTGGATCTTCGTCAAGCATTCCGTCTCGATCGGTATCCTGGGGTTTTACCGTACTACGATTGCGCTGACTGGTAAATAAGTACATATTGGAACCATCCGGGTTATTTTGAGGACGCAAATAAATCACCTTGGTATCGATCAATGCAGTGATTTCGGGATCCTTGCCATAATTCTCTAATAGGTGCTGGGTCAACCAAAGAATAGATTCACTCGAAGTAATTTCCCCGGAATGTCTACCTCCCTCAAAATACGCTGCTGGCTTGTCTGTATCCTTACCTGTTTTTTTATTGGTCAGCGTCATTTGGTAGATTGGTCTTCCTTCAAAAGATTTCTCTACAACATATAGATCTACCAAATCAGGATACTGCTTCGCCCAGGTTTCATACCAATGATACATCACATCTACCGTGTGGTATTTGGTAAAGTCAAGCGTAGTGCCTGGTCGATATTCTACTTCAGGAAATTCGAACTTCTTGAAAAAAGAAGTGCCGTGACGTTCACCGGAAACGAGGTAGTGTTTGCTTTTTGTGTTTTTCTCTGGAAACACTTGCTCGGGCACAAAAGGTCTAACCTGTGCCAAAAGCAATGTTGAAAGCATTAAGATTGGGAAAAATAGGAATTGTCTTTTCATGGAATGTGTAGTTGACTAGCTAAAAATAGGGAAGAGAAAGAGAGAATTAGTTGCCGTTAAAAAAAAATATGCGGCCCAACCCACGAAAAAACAAAAAGGTCTTGCCATAGACAAGACCCTTTTCAGAATATAAACCCAAATATAACTTTAGAGATTAAAAGTTCTTTGTTAGTTTGAATTCTTCGGCCGATTTAAGTTGGACAATTCTTTTTTGAATTCTATGATAAAAAACTCAAAATTAAATTTGGCTGCAGAACACTCTCACAAAGGAAATAGATTTTAGACAAAATTGCAAATTGAAAAAATAATTTTGGAATATTTTAAACAATTTATAATTTCATGCATCCTTTATTAAAAATCATCTAAATCACACACCGAAAAATGGACAAAATTTTAGATATCGATAATGTTGACCTAAAGATTATCTCCTTGCTCAATGAAGATGCAAAGACTCCATACACTGAAATTGCTAAAAAAGTATTCGTTTCTTCCGGTACAGTCCATGTGCGGATGAAGAAATTGGAGGACATGGGCGTAGTAAAAAGCGCTACGCTAAATATTGATTTCTCCAAGCTAGGTTACGATATATCTGCATTCTTAGGAATTTACCTTGAGAAAAGCTCACTATATGATACAGTAATCGAAAAGTTGAAAGGAATCGCTGAGGTAGTCAGCGCTTATTACACTACTGGAAATTACTCCATCTTTGCTAAAATCATCTGTAGAGACACCAATCACCTACGCCTTGTGCTGGACAAAATTCAAAAAGTGGATGGGATCGACCGAACAGAAACCCTAATTGTACTGGAAGAAAGTATCAATAGACCAATCTCATTTTTTGACAAGGAGAAATAATTCTATTTAGATTAAATCTAGATAAATAAGAAATCGAAAGTCTTTATTTTTATAGAAAAATGTGAAGCAAAAACTTCACATTTTTTTTTCTCACCTAGCCAACTGATTTTTAGTGGTTTGACGCCATATTTCACTAAAATACTAGAAGTCCTAAATGATTTTTAATGGGCGCACGAACATATTTTTTTGTTTGAATGTTGTACTTTTACGATCAAACTATAATTAGTCTAAACAACTCAGTTCATGAGCAAAGACAACCAGATCTTAGAAGACCTCAACTCCAAAGAATACGAGCATGGATGGTCTGTTAATTTCGAGACAGATGAAGCTCCAATTGGCCTAAATGAAGATATAATTCGTTGGATCTCTACCAAAAAAGAAGAGCCAAGTTGGTTGTTGGATTGGAGATTAAAGGCTTTTAAAATCTGGCAAGGCATGACTGAGCCCAATTGGTCCAATGTCAATTACCTTAAGATGGATTTACAGGCTTTGCGGTTTTACTCTGCTCCAAAGCAAAGTAAGAAGCCAAAAAACATAAATGAGGTAGATCCTGAATTAATTGCAATCTATGAAAGGTTAGGAATTTCACTCAATGAACAAAAAAGGCTTCAAGGAATTGCGATAGATGTAGTACTAGATTCTGTATCTGTGGCCACTACGTTTAAAGAAACCCTAGGTAAGCTTGGAATCATTTTTTGCTCCTTTAGTGAGGCGGTAAAAGAGCATCCAGAGTTGATCCAAAAATATTTGGGGTTGGTTGTGCCCATGACGGACAACTACTATGCTGCCTTAAATGCTGCTGTATTTTCGGATGGCTCATTTTGCTATATCCCCAAAGGGGTGCGTTGTCCCATGGAATTATCCACCTATTTCCGGATTAATGCCGCAAATACGGGCCAATTTGAGCGAACACTGATCGTGGCAGATGACTCTTCTTATGTATCTTACCTGGAGGGTTGTACTGCTCCTCAACGTGACGAAAATCAATTACATGCTGCCGTGGTAGAAATCTATGCCGGTGCTCATGCAGAAGTCAAATACTCCACCGTTCAGAACTGGTTTCCAGGTGACAAAGATGGAAAAGGCGGGATTTATAATTTTGTTACCAAACGCGGAATTTGTGCTGGGGACCACTCCAAGATTTCTTGGACACAAGTGGAAACTGGTTCGGCTGTAACTTGGAAATATCCTTCCTGCATTCTCAAGGGAGATTATTCGATTGGTGAATTTTATTCCGTAGCAGTTACCAACAACTTCCAGCAAGCAGATACAGGTACTAAAATGATCCATATTGGTAAAAACACCAAGTCAAGAATTGTATCCAAAGGGATTTCTGCAGGTAAATCTCAAAACTCCTACCGAGGACAGGTTCAGGTCATGAAGCGGGCACACAATGCACGCAACTTCTCCCAATGTGACTCCCTTTTGATGGGCAATCAATGTGGAGCCCATACCTTTCCTTACATAGATATTGCCAATCCTTCTGCCAAGGTGGAACACGAGGCCACAACTTCAAAAATCGGTGAGGATCAAATCTTCTATTGCAATCAACGAGGTATTGCCACTGAAGATGCGGTTGCCTTGATTGTGAATGGCTATGCAAAAGAAGTATTGAACCAGCTCCCAATGGAGTTTGCCGTGGAAGCTCAGAAATTATTAGCACTTACACTTGAGGGTTCAGTAGGTTAACCTGCCGCGGTAGGTAAATCCATCCGAAAATCAAATGCGTACCTTAGAATAACTAGCTCATGCTTTCTATAAAAAATCTACATGCCTCCATTGAAGGCACTCCTATCCTTAGAGGAATCAACCTTGAAGTAAAAGCAGGTGAAGTACATGCCATCATGGGTCCCAATGGCTCTGGTAAATCAACACTAGCCTCTGTACTTGCGGGAAGAGAAGAATACGAAGTCACTGAAGGCGAAGTCTTATTTCAGGGAAAAGAACTCCTACCCCTCTCCCCAGAAGATCGTGCACGTAAAGGTGTATTTTTAGCTTTCCAGTATCCAATTGAAATTCCTGGAGTCTCTACAACCAACTTCTTGCGAACAGCGCTCAACCAGGTTCGAGAATACAGAGGCCAAGAACCATTAGATGCTGTAAAATTTCTTTCGTTGATGAAAGAAAAAATGGCCTTGGTGGAAATAGATCAAAAATTATTGAGCCGCTCTTTAAATGAAGGCTTTTCTGGTGGAGAGAAAAAGCGAAATGAGATTTTCCAAATGGCGATGCTCAATCCGATACTTTCCATTTTGGACGAAACTGATTCCGGTTTGGACATTGATGCGCTTCGAATCGTATCCAATGGCGTAAATAAGTTGAAATCTGATAAGAATGCAACCATTGTGGTCACCCACTACCAACGCCTTCTCGACTACATCGTTCCCGATTTCGTACACGTCCTATACAAAGGACGAATTGTCAAGTCAGGCACGAAGGAGCTTGCCCTAGAACTAGAAGAAAAAGGCTACGATTGGATTAAAGAAGAAGTTGATTCTACTGCCACTGTCTGATCCCAACTGCCACACACATGAGTACCTCGACACAACAGGAATTAGTTCTTGGTCTTTTTGAAGCAGCACCGGCTACTTTTCTTTCTTTGCGCAAACTAGGTAAGGAAAGTTTTTATGCACAGGGGTTGCCAGCTCTCAAATCCGAAGAATATAAATTCACGCCAATAGCTAAGAAATTGGAGAGCGGCTTGACTGATTTTTCTCCAGCAAAACCGGTAAAAATTAGCGCCAATCAAGTTAAATCAGCTATTTTTTCCGGTTTTGAAGGAATAGTATTGGTTTTTTCCAATGGCCATTATTTGCCTGAACTATCCAATTCAACGGAAGGTCTTACTGTAAATCTCCTTTCTAAGATTGAAAATACCCCTCTGGGTAGCATAGCCAAAGTAGCTAAGGATCCGTTCATTGCCTTAAATCAGGCGATTTTCGCGGATGGACTACATCTTTCCATTGACAATAAGAAGGTAATTGAGTCTCCGATTTTACTACTCCAGTTTCACCAAGCACAGGGAGGGCAAGTTGTATCTCCACGGATTTGGATCGAAGCAGGAGATTTTTCAAAAGCCACCTTTATCGATTACCAGGTCTCCTTGGATGATGCCCCTTATTTTGTAAATAAGGTAGTAGAAATCAAAGGTGGAGTTCATGCGGATATTACCTTCCACAGCTTACAAGAAGAAAGTAATCAAGTGATTGAGGTTAGTAACGTCGTGACGGATATCCTACAGGATTCACAGTTTACATCTACCCAAATCACCCTTTCTGGGGACATGGTGCGTAACAATCTGAGCCTAAACTTATTGGGGAGCAATTCTGTGGGTAACATGTATGGCCTCTATCTGCTTCATGGTAAATCCCATGTAGATAACCATACCAATGTAGACCATACGATTCCCCGTGCGGAATCAAATGAACTTTACAAAGGCATTTTGGCAGACCAAAGTCGAGGAGTATTTAACGGGAAAATTTTTGTACGCCAAATAGCACAAAAGACGAATGCCTTTCAGCAAAACAATAACATCTTGCTTTCAGATGATGCAATCATCAATACCAAACCTCAACTTGAGATTTGGGCAGATGACGTAAAGTGCTCTCACGGATGTACTGTAGGACAGCTTGATGAAGAAGCCCAATTCTATCTCCAGGCAAGAGGAATCGACAAAATCACAGCTAGAGGACTATTGCTGTACGCTTTTGCAGCTGAGGTGCTCGACAAAATCGAGGAAGATAGCCTCCGCAATTACATTGTAAATCAAATCCTAAAGCGACTAGGAAGTAATTTCTAAGCCATGTTCATCCAGGTCAATTCAATCAGGAGACTTTTTCCAATACTTCACCAGGAGGTAAACGGGAATCCCTTGATTTATTTTGACAATGCTGCTACCACTCAAAAACCACAGGCAGTACTGGATACTCTTACATACTACTATGAAAAAGACAATTCCAATATTCACCGCGGAGCGCATACCTTGGCAGATCGAGCTACACGACAGTTTGAGGAGACCCGAGAAAGCATCCGTTCCTTTATTGGGGCTCGAGAATCAGCTGAAATCATTTTTACCCGAGGCACTACCGAAAGCATTAACCTGGTAGCCAAAACCTATGGTGCCAAATACCTTCAAAAAGGAGATGAAATCCTCATTTCCACGCTTGAACATCACAGCAACATTGTGCCTTGGCAGATGCTTTGTGATCAGAGTGGTGCCATCCTCAAGATTATTCCTATTTCGGATACGGGGGAATTAGTATGGGAAGAGTTTGAAAGACTCTTGAACCCAAAAACCAAGTTGGTCAGTATCGTCCATGCATCCAATGCACTCGGTACCATCAATCCTGTAAAAAAAATCATCGAAGCAGCCCATGCCGTAGGTGCAAAAGTGTTACTGGACGGTGCTCAGTCTACTTCTCATTTGGATGTAGATGTACAGGCACTCGATTGTGATTTTCTGGTTTTTTCTGCACACAAACTCTATGGTCCTACAGGATTAGGAGTTTTGTATGGTAAAAGAGAACTTTTGGAAGCAATGCCTCCATTCCTTGGAGGTGGGGAGATGATTCGTGAGGTGACTTTTGAGAAAACAACCTACAATACCATTCCTTTTAAATTTGAAGCAGGCACCCCAAGTATTGCTGAAGTGATAGCATTTAAGCCTGCGCTAGATTTCATTACATCGACAGGTAAGGCAAACATTCATCGTCATGAGAATGACTTACTGCAGTATGCAGTAGAATTACTTCACGATGTCAAAGGAGTAATCCCTGTTGGAACTGCAGCCGAAAAGATAGCTGTCTTCTCCTTCAACATTCAATCCATGCACCCCTTCGATGTGGGACAGTTGCTTGATGCCAAAGGCATTGCCGTACGCACTGGCCACCATTGCACCCAGCCTTTGATGCAGCGATTGGGATTAGAAGGTACTGTACGTGCCTCCTTTGCAGTATACAATACCCGAGCTGAAGTAGAAGTATTTGCCCAAGCGGTAGCCAAAATTGCTAGCCTCAAGAATAAATGAGCACAATTGCAGACATACAGAATGAAATCGTAGCCGAATTCGAGATTTTGGGTGAAGACCGAGAATCGACAATTTTTTACATTATGGAGTTGGGAGAAACTTTAGAACCCTACCCAGAATCCTTCCGTAAAGAAGAATACACTATTCAAGGATGTCAATCGAAGGTATGGTTAGTTGCTGAGGAGCAAGGAGGAAAAGTAATTTACAAAGCCGATAGCAATACTGATATTACCAAAGGGTTGATTTCACTTCTTATTCGGGTATTAAACCATCGAAGCCCGAAGGAAATTCTGAATGCCGATCTTGATTTTATCCCTCGAATTGGAATGGGAAATATCCTAGGCAGTCAACGATCAAATGGATTGGTAGCGATGATAAATCAAATGAAGCGCTATGCCCTAGCTTTTCAAAACAAGCAAAACGCCTAATATGAAGGTCGACGAATCATCTGAAAATAAAATACAAATTGACAACCTTCGGGATAAGGTAGTCACAGCCATTAAATTGGTCTATGACCCTGAAATACCCGTTGATGTCTATGAATTGGGATTAATCTACGAAATTAGTGTTTACCCAGTAAACAATGTTTTTGTATTAATGACGCTAACTTCTCCAAATTGCCCTTCGGCTGAGTTTATTCCATCAGAAGTGAAGGAAAAAATTCAACAAATTGAAGGAATTAACCATGTAGAAGTCGAGGTAACTTTTGAACCTCCCTATACCCAAGACATGATGTCTGAGGTAGCCAAGTTAGAATTAGGATTTCTTTAACACGAAAAATAAACACGAAAAATTATGTATCCTGAAGAATTAATTGCCCCCATGCGCGCTGAATTATCTCTCGTTGGATTCGAAGAGTTTCGAACAGCAGATCAAGTAGCTGCCCACCTAGGCCCTAACCACAAAGGAACTACATTCCTAGTCGTCAACTCAGTATGCGGATGTGCTGCTGGCGCTGCTAGACCCGGAGTAAAAATGGCTCTAGAACAAACTAGTAAAAAGCCAACGACACTAGCCACAGTATTTGCTGGGAACGACCGCGATGCCGTTGCTAAAGTTCGAGAATTGGTATTGCCTTATCCTCCCTCCTCACCTGCTATGGCCTTGTTTAAAGATGGTGAACTTGTACACTTTGTGGAGAGACACCATATTGAAGGAAGAAATGCCAAAATGATTGGTGAGCATTTAGTCGAAGTATTTGAACATTTTTGTGATTAAAAAAAGTCCTTCGGGACTTTTTTGTTGATTAACAAAAATAGATTATCTAATATATAAATAAGATTTATTGATTTAGGCATTGATAATCAACTGATTAAATAGAAAATTTCCGAAATTCAATCCAATCAACTTCTTTAGAGATTACCTATACAATAATATATTTGAAAAATGGCCGATTTTAGTAACTTGAGGCCGATCTTAGAGTTATATATCCAAAATAAGCTACAAACAATCCATCATGTCTGATTCTGCCAAGCTGTTCTACAAAGGACAAGAGTTTGAATTTCCAGTTATCATAGGTACTGAAAACGAACCTGCAATTGACATTGCAAAACTAAGAAGTGATACCGGTCTGATTACCATTGACTCTGGTTTCAAAAACACAGGTTCTACAACTAGTTCGATCACATTTCTAGATGGCGAAGAAGGCATCCTTCGATACAGAGGGTACCGAATCGAAGATCTTGCAGAAAAATCCAGCTTTATGGAAGTGGCTTACCTCCTAATCCATAGTGAATTGCCCACGCAAGCTCAATTTGAAGATTTCACAAAACAGATCACCTACCACACTCTAGTTCACGAAGACATAAAAAAGATTTTGGACGGCTTTCCTTCCAATGCACACCCGATGGGAGTTCTCTCCTCTTTAATCTGCTCTTTATCTGCTTTTTACCCGGATTCGCTTAATCCAAATAGTACGCCAGAAGAAGTTAATCTAAGTATGGTTCGCCTGTTAGCAAAGATGCCCACCTTTGCGGCATGGGCTTATAAAAATAAGGTGGGACATCCGGTGAACTATCCAGACAACTCGCTGGATTACTGTTCCAACTTCATGAAAATGATGTTTGCACTCCCTGCAGAGCGTTATCAAGCAGATCCAGTGGTTGCCAAAGCATTAGACATACTCTTGATTCTCCATGCAGATCACGAGCAAAACTGCTCTACTTCTACTGTTCGCATGGTAGGTTCTTCTCAAGGACCTATTTATGCGTCTATTTCTGCCGGTATAAATGCACTTTGGGGACCACTTCATGGCGGAGCCAACCAGTCGGTGATTGAAATGCTTGAAGCGATTAAAGCCGATGGAGGCAATACCAAAAAGTATTTGGACAAAGCAAAAGACAAGAACGATCCTTTCCGATTGATGGGGTTTGGTCACCGGGTATATAAAAATTTCGATCCTCGAGCTAAAATTATCAAGAAGGCAGCAGATGACGTATTGGAAAAATTGGGAATCACAGATCCGATTCTAGAAATCGCAAAACAGCTAGAAATTTCAGCCTTAAATGATCCTTACTTCGTTGAGAAAAAGTTGTACCCAAATGTTGATTTTTATTCAGGCATCATCTACCGAGCACTAGGAATCCCAACGGATATGTTTACTGTGATGTTTGCCTTGGGCCGTCTACCTGGATGGATTGCTCAGTGGAAAGAAATGACAGAAAAAGGAGAGCCTATCAGTAGACCAAGACAAGTATATACAGGAGCAACAGAAAGAGATTATGTTGCGATGCCTAAGCGATAAGCCTCCTCATTGCAACTAAAGACAGCACCTTTTATTTTTTTCTTCAAGTTGATTGATAAGAAATTCTGATTATCTGCTTTTTCACCACCAACCAGAGAAAATAGTTTGAGGTTCAATTCGGTGAGCTGTGGATCGTTGACAGTGATCCACAGATTTAAATAGGCGAGCTGAGCTACTTGCATGATTGCGGCTAATCATATAAGAAATTAAAGGCCTTGTTTTTTTACCTTACTGAATATGTCCCTAACTAAAGACTTTATAAAAACATGAATCCAACATCCCTAGAAGAAGCGGCAGCGCTCACCCAAAAATTCACTTCTCGACCTTCAAATGAAGAACTCCTTCGCTTGTATGGTTTATACAAACAAGCTACCGAAGGTGACAATGAAGAAGAACGACCTGGAGGATTTGATTTTAAGGCTGCTGCCAAATACAATGCCTGGCTCATGCTCAAAGGAAAGTCAAAAGAGGATGCAAGCACAGCTTACATTGAGTTGGTCACTGAATTATCCGGAAAATACATCTAAACCCTTTAGCCCTGAAATATCTTCAGGGCTAATTTTTTTCATAATACTTCGCTAGAAAACTTCCAAGAATCAATTGCTGCAGATGATACAGCATTACAGGAAGTAACATCAAGCCAAAGATTGCAGCGCTAGGAAACAATATTTTTCCGATTGCCACTCCATGTACCAAGGATTTGGTAGAACCACAAAAAAGAGCGGCGATCCGATCCTCCTTTGAAAAAGATCCAATTTTTGTCAAGAGAAAGAGTATCCCCGCGACCAGCACCAAAATAAAAAGCATAAACAAGGCTAATTCTCCCAGGCTTAACCAGGAGAAAGAAGCAAAAAGTTGTTGCGAAAATGACTCCGAAAATGTGGTGAAAACAATGGAAAGAATGACTGCTTGATCCAAATATTTCAAGCGATTCAAAAAGGGTTTAATCTTTGAAAATAAATACCCGTGCAATACCAATCCCAACAGTACCGGGAGCACTATTTTGAAAAACAGATCAATAATCGAAGACCAAAGATCGAGTTCTCCTGCGATCTCCCCTCCTAAAATCCGTATCCAAAAAGGAGTAATAATCACTCCTAAAAGGCTGGAAATACTTGCATTAAAGATTGCTGCAGCTACATTACCCTTAGAAATTGACACCAATACTACCGAAGCACTAACCGTGGAAGGCAAAGCCCCTAGGTAGCTGATGCCCAACACAAAACTTGGGTCTAGGCCTGGAACGAAATTGAGCAAAGTGAACACCAACAATGGAAAGCCCAAAAATGTAGTCACCTGAATTAAAATATGAAGTCTCCAGTTGCTCAGACCTGTACGAAGTTGTGCAGGATCAAGCTTTAGCCCATAAAAAAAGAAAAGTAAAGCAATGCCCACTTGGATAAAGGGCTTCCAGGGAAGGTTAGACTCTGTTGAACCCAATTCAGGTAGGATTCCAGCCAATCCGATGGCACATAAAATACCTAACAAAAATCCATTTAGGCCTACACGAGCTAATGATTCAAGTAACTTGGTCTTCATCGTTGGACAAGTCTTTTGAAATTATCACAGAAAATAGCAGTTGCTATGGCAACATTGAGGGATTCTGCCTTTCCAAAGCTTGGAATGGTAATCTTGCTACTCACCCATTTTTCCAACTCTTTAGAAATCCCCTGGGACTCATTACCAAGCAGAAGCACTCCTGGACTAGGATTTGTAAGTTCATGGATGGATTTTCCCTCCAAAAAAGCGCCATACACAGGTAAATTCCACTCTTGAAACGCTTGGGCAAGATTACCATAGTAAAACTGAACCCGAGTAAACGAACCCATGGAAGATTGAATTACTTTCGGATTGTAAAATTCAGCGGTATGAGTGGAAAAAATCAATTTTTTGATGCCATACCAATCAGCAATTCGAATGATTGTTCCTAGATTACCTGGATCCCGAACCTCATCCAATGCAAGGATAAGCTCGCCTTTTTCTGGCAAAAATGCTCGATTGGGTTTCATTTGAACCACGGCCAAGGCAGCGTCATTGCTTTGGTACTGCCCCAGCTGCTCGAGTTGATTGGGGGTCACAAAAAGTAACTCGACCGCTTGACCGCTCAATAATGCAGCATGTTTGGTAGCAAATTCCTGGGTGACCAGCAATAAATCTACCTTAAAACTAGATTGAAGAACTTCAACCACACTTTTATCTCCTTCTACAAAGAATTTCCCCGACTCAAGTCGGTATTTTTTTTGATGTAAGGATTTTATAAACTTAACCGTATTTTTGCCTAGCATTCGTCCTCCAATTCGAACTTGAAATCTTCCAAATATATACTTTTTCTCAGTCTACTCTGGTTTTGCCTTGGCTGCTCTTTAACTAGAAATTTGGGAGAGGATGACTATGTGGTCTACGACAATGAATTGGTAGGCTTAACTATTGCGGATGCCGAAGCACTTCAACAACTAATCGAACAAGAACCCAATACCCGGATTTTAGGAGGTTCTATTGGAGTCATGCTCTATAGAATAGGAGATCAATTTTACGATAGCAACAAAGTTGCTGGCAAGCGAAAAAAAGTGGTGGAAGAATTGGAAACTCTTCAATCCAATAACGAGGCTCAACAAGGTGAATTATCCTTCAAACGAAAAGTAGAAAATTTAAAAATTAAGTTAGAAGGCTTAGATAAGAAAATAGAATATGGGAATGCGCTGATGCGAACGGGAAATCCTGTAGTCCTATTGGACAGTAGTTTGGTTGAAAAATCTAGTAAAAACATGAAAGGCTATTTAGTCAATCATGGTTTTTTTGATGCAGCTGTTGATTATAGTATTTCATCTAAAAACCAAAAAGCCTCTATTTCTTACCAAATCAAAGAAAATAAACCTTACATCCTTGACTCGGTCTACACTTCAACCGACAATCCTGAGATTAAAGGCCTGCTGTCAAGCTTTTCCTCCAATTCCTTTATCAAAAAAGGTCAGATTTACAATCAGGACAACATCACCGAAGAACGAAATAGATTAGAGGAACTCTTAAAGAATAAGGGCTACTACATGTTTTCGAAGTCCTATATCAACTACATCGCGTACCAAGACACGGCGGCAAAATCCATACGGCTAGAGCAAGTCATCCAAAAGCCCACCTTCGCCGAAAGTCATCAAGTATACACCCTCGATTCGATCAGTCTACGAATCAACCCCCCTTCCGATGAGTTTGCCAACAGACAAGTTCAAACCCAATACCAAGAAATTGATTTTTCCTTTTACCGCGATCGCTATTCAGCCAAAATCCTAGCCTCAAGGATACAATTGCAAAAAGGAAAGCCCTACAACAGGGTTGATGCACTTGAAACCCAGCGATTGATCAATAGTCTCGATCTATTTCGGTTTGTTAATATTACTTTTGATACGTTAGGAACTTCCTTATCGGCGTCAATTTTCACGCAACCCAATCAAAAATACCAGCTTACCAACCAGCTGGGAATGACCATCACGGAGCAGCTTCCAGGACCTTTTTTTAGTATGGCGCTGAGAAATCGTAATTTCTTCAGGGCAGGGGAATTGCTTGAACTCAATTTCAGAGCTGGCTTGGAAGGTGTCGCTTCAGCTACAGGCCAAGGTGTTTACCAAAGCAGTGAAATCAATACGTCGCTTTCTGTTATTTTTCCTAGATTTTTAATCCCATTTTCCCCAAAGACACTTCAGCAATTTGGAAAATATAACCCGAATACACGAGTTCAATTTGGATACCTAAGTACCAATAGGCCAGAATACAACCGAAATGCAATCAATGGGCAATTGGGATATACCTGGGCTACACGAAACAATCGTCAATCCTTTACGATCAATGCCGCGGATGTCAGCTACATCCGTACGCCCTATATTCAGGACGAATTCCTAGGGATTCTGGAAAATTTACAGAAGGATGGCAACAACCTGATCTGGTCATTTCTACCCTCCCTAATTAGTAGTTTTTCAGGTCAAACCTTGATCAACTTCAATCGTTATGGTGATTTTTCAGTGCAAAAAGCTTCCCTACTCCGAGTTTTTGGGGAAAGTGGCGGGACAACCTTGAATTTGACCAATGTTCAGAGAAACGATTCTCCTGAGATTGACTATGCCAATTTTCAATGGCTTAAGGGCCAAGTTGATTACAGACGTTATTATCCAATTAGCAAAAAGCAAACTCTTGCCTACCGACTTAACTTTGGGCTGGCACGTCCCTATGGGGTCAGTGCTGGGATTTTGCCTTATGAGAAATATTTCTTTGCAGGAGGTGGTACCAGTATTCGTGCCTGGCAGGCACGAAGACTTGGGCCTGGAAGTTTTAACCCTATCACTGAATCAGGTGGAAATTACGATTACAGGAATGAGCAACCTGCAGAAATGATTCTGGAGAGCATGTTTGAGTACCGAAGAAAGTTATTCAGCTACTTCGATATGGCCGTTTTCATTGATGCAGGTAACTCTTGGATGATTGGCAGAGACGATGCTCGCCCTGGAGCAGATTTTAGATACGATCGATTTTACAAGGAGATTGCGGTAGGAACTGGAGTTGGATTGCGAATGGATTTTGACTTTTTGGTCATCCGTCTAGACTTGGCTACCAAAGCCCTAGATCCAGCACGCGAAGAAGGCCAGCGATGGATTCTTGACAACATTCGATTCAATAAACCCTTGGGAGAAAAAGGACAAACCGTGTTTAATTTTGGAATTGGATATCCATTCTAAAATCAAAAAACCTATGAGTAGGAAATCAAAAGAAGAAATTGCAGCCATTTACAAGCAAATGCAGGAATACATTTGTGAAGCCCTTGAGGTGGGAGATGGGGCAGGATCCTTCAAAGCAGATAATTGGGTAAGAGAAGAAGGTGGTGGAGGTCAAACTCGAATTTTTCAAGATGGAGCCATCCTTGAAAAAGGTGGAGTAGCCTTTTCAGCTGTACATGGACCCACTCCAAAAAAGATTTCTGATAAACTTGGCTTGGAGTCAGGTATTTTTTTTGCAACAGGAGTGTCTATCGTTTTGCATCCCTACAATCCTTTGGTTCCCATCATTCACATGAATATTCGATACTTCGAGATGGAAGATGGTACCCATTGGTTTGGTGGAGGAATAGATTTGACGCCCCACTATATTGTTCCAGAAGATGCAGCTTACTTTCACCAAAAATTAAAAGAAACCTGCGATGCTTTTGATACTGGCTACTATCCCAAGTTCAAAAATTGGGCTGATGACTACTTTTTCATCAAACATCGTCAAGAGACCCGTGGCATTGGAGGTATTTTCTACGATCGACTTAGCGCTACCTCAGACAGCCATTTCGAGGAAATTTTGGATTTTAGCCTTGCTTTGGGAAGACTTTTCCCTGAAGTATACACCTATTTTATGCATAAAAATGCCAAGCTGCCATTCGGTAAAGAGGAAAAAACTTGGCAGGGAATTCGTCGTGGCCGCTATGTGGAGTTTAATTTGGTATGGGATGCAGGAACTAAATTTGGCTTGGATACCAATGGACGAACTGAAAGTATTTTGATGAGTATGCCCCCTCAAGCAGAATGGACCTATCAGCATGAACCCAAGCTGGGTACTGCAGAGGAATTTACCCTCACTCATCTAAAAAAAGGAATTGACTGGCTTTCCTATACCTCATGATAGAATCCATTATCCATTGGGACGAAAAGGTATTTATATGGCTCAATTCCTTTCACTCGGATGGATTTGATCCCATAGTCTTGCAGCTAACTCAAACAATCACCTGGGTTCCCCTGTACCTTTTACTACTCTATTTAATCTACCGAAAGGATCCTAAAAATACGGCCTGGGTGATTGGTGGAATCATGCTGACCATACTACTGGCAGATCAGGTAAGTTCAGGATTGATGAAACCCTATTTCGAACGACTCCGTCCCTGCCATAATCCAGAATTGCAAGGGCTCGTTCACCTCTATGGCAGGTGTGGAGGTCTTTATGGGTTTGTTTCCTCACATGCTGCCAACACCTTTGGGATGGCCACATTTCTAACACTTATCCTACGCAAAAATCAAAAAGGAATCTATTGGCTATTTCTTTATGCCTTGATAGTCAGTTATTCCCGAGTTTATTTAGGGGTACATTATCCTTTAGATGTGCTTTTTGGAGCTTTGGTTGGCGTGTTATCCGCTTACTTATCATGGGCCCTCGTGGTGATTCTTAAGCAAAAAATTATCAAAAAAGTACTGGAATAATTTACTTCTACTAAGATTAAGGGGACTCCAAAAGCTGCTAACTAGGTGTTTCCCAGATCCCTTCCGCTTGATACTGAATTTGTCCATTGCTTACGAGTAGCGGGGATTCCAAATTGTTGTGATACAATTCCCCTGTTCCCAAGCCTTGTGGGAGACTTGGTTGATAGGTAGAAGTGAGTTGCGAGATGGCATTGAGGCCAATCGCACTCTCCAAGGCTGAAGTCATCCACCAGCCAATACCCATTTTTTCTGCTATCTGAATCCATTCCTGGGTTTCTAAAATTCCCCCCAATAGACTGGGCTTCAATATGATGTATTGAGGTTTAATTGAATTCAATACCTCCTCTTTATTAGTTCGGCCAATTAGTTCCTCATCTAAGGCAATGGGGATAGGGCTTTGCTTTGCTAGCTCTCTCATGGCTTCCCACTGCCCTACTCGAATGGGTTGCTCGATGCTATGCATTCCAAAATCTTGTAATAGCTCCAATTTGCCCATTGCTTCTGGGATAGAAAAGGCACCATTTGCATCCACCCGCAGCACCAGATCTTTTGCTGCCTTCTGCTCCCGGATATAGCGAAGTATTTCAAGCTCCTGAGTAAAGTCAATCGCCCCAATTTTCAATTTCAAGCAGGTAAAACCCTCCCCTAATTTTTGATCGATCTGCTGAAGCATAAACTCTTTAGTTCCCATCCAAATCAATCCATTGATGGGAATGGGCGTTCTCTGGTCAAAAAATGCGCAGGGAAGGATACGCTTTCGTCCGCCATTCAGAAAATCCAAAAGGGCTGTTTCCAAGCTAAAACGTATACAAGGAAGTGAAAATGGCACTAGAGCCTTAACTTGTTGGAGCAAGCTCTCCTCCTCCAAATCCCAAGCTCGTGCAATTGCCTGCTTCAAAACAACACTTAATTTGGCTTCAAAATCAGAACCAAAATCCGGGCTAAGTCCAGCTAAAGGTGCAGCCTCTCCCCAGCCTAGTCGATCCATGTCTCCCTTTCGATGCACCTTGATCCAAAATACCTCCCGAGTATGCATCACTCCACGAGAAGTACCTGCTTCAAATCGAAATCGGAGCGTTCTTTTGATATAAGAAAATTCAAGGCGCAGTGGTAAAGTCATGCAGCTGTAACCAAAAGGAGTTGATAAGGGTTAATTATATTTGCGGACCAATTGCCCTATTTATGGAAATCCAGAGGATTGATCTTAAAGAGTACGAATATACTTTACCCGAAGAACGAATCGCAAAACATCCTTTAGAAAAACGGGATAATTCCAAACTTTTGGAATACAAAAAGGGAATCATCCAACACCGCCATTTTTTTGATCTTCCAGACCTTTTGGATTCCGATAGCTTATTGGTTTACAACAACACCAAAGTAATTCCTGCTCGACTTGTTTTTCAACGACAAACAGGTGCTCGGATTGAGGTGTTTTTGCTGCATCCAGTCGCCCCCTCAAGGGTTATGTCAGAAATAATGTCTTCCAAAAAGCCAGTGGTTTGGGAAACCCTAATTGGTAATTTAAAAAAGTGGAAAGAAGGAGAAGAACTTCAAGGTACAGTTTGGGTAACGAATCAACAAGTGGTTCTTACTGCCCGACTGTTGAATAGAGCACCAAATCAGGTCGAATTTTCCTGGTCCGCTGAAGAAATTGCATTTGTAGATTTAGTGGAGGCATGTGGAGAAACACCCCTTCCACCCTACCTCAATCGAAAGGCGCAAGAAGAAGATAAATCGCGTTACCAAACCGTTTATTCAGAAAAAGAAGGTGCTGTCGCTGCACCTACCGCTGGACTTCATTTTACAGAGGAGATTTTTTGTGAATTACGAAAAAAGGGAGTTCAAGAAGCTGTTCTTACCCTTCATGTGAGTGCTGGGACATTTCAGCCGATCAAAGTACAAACTGTAGAAGAGCATCCCATGCACAGTGAGCAAATGGAAATCAAGCTAGAGACCATCGAAAAACTGCTCAAACATGAAGGAAAAATTATTGCTGTTGGCACCACATCAGTAAGGACTCTCGAAAGCATGTACTGGTTTGGTGTTCAATTGATTGAAAATAGGGGCAGACTTTTTCAAATTGAAAAACTTGCTCCCTATTCTCGACGTGAATCTTTACCCACTGGCAAAGAGGCCTTGGAAGCGATTGTCAAAGAAATGAATTCCAAGTCAGTGGATAATCTTTTGGGAACTACCGAAATTTTTCTATTTCCAGGATACCGATTTCAGATGGTAGATGGATTAATCACCAACTTCCATCAGCCTGGCTCTACGCTTGTGCTCTTGATTGCTGCGATTTTGGGGAAGGATTGGAAAAAAGTATACCAAGAAGCCCTCACCAACGACTATAGATTTCTGAGCTACGGGGACAGTAGCTTGCTTTGGGTTTAATCCCCCAAACTTCCAATCTTTCGGATACCTCCTAGGAGTTGGTGGTAAAATGTACGTCCTACTGGAACTAAGTCGTTGCCTATTTTCACCTCCTTGGTGTTGATTGAAAGAATCTCTGAGGCTTGGACAATATAGCTTTTGTGAATACGAATAAACTGACTCAGTGGAAGAACTGATTCAAACTCTTTTAAAATATTTCTAACAGAAAAAATGGCATTCTTAGTGATCAAGGTGGTGTAATTGCCGTCTCCCTTTAACCAAAGGATATCGTCAAATTTGACCTTAACTAAGCTACCCTCGTGGCGTACGAATACCGCGTCTTTAACGAGTAGTTTGGTGTCTTGGAAAAATAATTTCTTCTCCCCACTTCCGTTCCCGTTGGTCTTTCGTACTTCGAGTAGTTCTTTCATAGTCAAGTGTATTTCTAGGGTAACTCCCTGAAAGAGACTATTGTTTGAAAAAAAATAAGAATAAAGATTTTACCAAATAAACACCTGCCACACTCAAGTTTATCCAAAAAAAACCTTAAAACTGGCAAAGTTCCAAGGAGTTAAAGTTCTTACTTGAGTTTAACTAAGTGGGATACCAAAAGGATTTACCGCATCGCTTTGAAGGCATTGATGAGCCCATTGGTAGAGCCATCATGAGTAGTGACAGTAGCATCTCCTACTAATTCGGGAAGAATGCCATTGGCAAGGACTTTCCCCAATTCGACTCCCCACTGATCAAAACTAAAAATATTCCAAATCATTCCTTGTGTGGCAATTTTATGTTCATACATCGCTATCAACTGCCCTAGCGTATAGGGAGTGATCTGCTTTACCAAAATGGAGTTGGTGGGTCTATTTCCCTCAAATACTCGATGGGGAGCAAGGCGTTGAATTTCATCGATTGATTTACCCCCTTTTCTCATCTCAGCTTCCACCTCAGCCAGGGATTTCCCCTTCATTAGTGCTTCAGTCTGTGCAAAAAAGTTGGAGAGTAGCTTTACATGATGGTCTCCAATTGGATTATGTGACTTTGCAGGGGCTATGAAATCACAAGGAATTAGGTGAGTACCTTGATGAATCAATTGGTAAAATGCATGTTGCCCATTGGTACCCGGTTCCCCCCAAATGATTGGGCCAGTACTGTAATTTACCTTTTTTCCATCTCGACCCACGTATTTTCCGTTGCTCTCCATATTCCCTTGCTGGAAGTAGGCAGCAAAACGATGTAAATACTGGTCATAGGGGAGGATTGCCTCCGAGCTTGCACCTAAAAAATTGGTATTCCAAATCCCTACTAAGGCCAAAATCACTGGGATATTTTGATCTAGGGGCGCATTTTTGAAGTGCAGGTCCATGGAATGCGCGCCAGAAAGTAATTCCTCAAAACGATCGAATCCAATGGCACAAGCGATAGGAAGTCCGATTGCAGACCATAGCGAATACCTACCCCCTACCCAATCCCAAAATACGAACATATTTTGAGGGTCAATCCCAAAAGCACTCACCGCATCGGCATTGGTTGATAGCGCCACAAAATGCTTAGCAATTGCCTTTTCATCTTTTGCATTGGACAAAAACCAAGATCTTGCTGTATGTGCATTGGTCATGGTCTCTTGCGTAGAGAATGTTTTGGAGGCGATAAAGAAAAGCGTGGTTTCTGGATCAACTTCCTTTAGCGTTTCAGCAATATGCGTCCCGTCCACATTGGACACGAAAAATAGTTTCAAATTAGGATGCTGGTAGGCCTTTAATGCTTCAGTCACCATCACAGGCCCAAGGTCAGACCCTCCAATACCAATATTTACCAGCTTTGTAATTGGCTTTCCTGTATAGCCCAACCATTTTCCTTGGTGAATTTGAGTAGCAAAAGCCTTCATCTGAGCCAATACCGCATTGACATCGGGCATGACATCCTGGCCATTGACAAGGACTGGAGTATTGGAGCGGTTACGTAAGGCAGTATGAAGAACTGGACGGTTCTCAGTTTGGTTGATCGCTTGACCCTCAAACATGCTCGAAATAGCCTCTTGCAAAGCAATCTCATGAGCTAGGTTCAGCAGTTCCTCGAAAACTTTGTCTGAAATTCTATTTTTAGAAAAGTCAACCAAAATATCTTCAAGGCTTCGACTGTACCGCTCAAATCTATTCTTTTGATCAAAAAGTGCAGTAATGGTGCTCGTTTGGTGTTTTTTTGAAAGTTCTATTAGCTTACTCCATGCAGAAGTAGTGGTTGGATTTATAGCTTGCATAGCTTTGAAAGCATTTTTAAATAACTAAGATTAAAATAAAGTAAGTGAAAGGGCTGTCCTAGAAAATCATGGCGTGCTGCAACCTCAAAAGAGGAAGGGTAGTGGAATTTAATTTCCTCCTTCAACCTTTACTTTTCTTTTAAACCCCTTGTTGAAAGGCCAGGTGTATTCCAAAGCTTCCATTCCTTTATTCAAATTGTAAGAGGCAGAATCAGCATTCTCCATTGTTTTTTTTAAGGATTTGGCAAAGTCTGGATCATTTAGGAGCATGCCCAAAGAATTGTCTTTTTTATTGAGCTTATCGGTGATGACTGCAAATTCTTTGGTTAAGGCTTGGGTATTCGCGCTGGTTAATCGAAGGCTCTCCATGGTAGCTTTGAGATCTGGAACAATCGAAGTATCGGTTACCAAGTCATTCATCAATGTTCCTTTTTTATTGAGCTTGGCAGAGAAAACATTCAAATCTGCAATCATCTTGTTGCTATTTGTGGAGGCTTTTTCCAGATTACTCAAAATCGTTCGAAAGTTTATACCCAAGGTAGAATCAGTCATTACCGCTCCTACAATCCCTTCTCCTGCAGCTATTTTACCCGTAAGCACTTTTAAATCATTCGTAATGTCAACCAGGTTCTTATTGTTTTCCTGTAAGGTTTCCATCATTTTGTCCGTATCCAAAGGCATGATCGCCTCCAAACGATCTCCCTCCTGCACAGGAGGATAATCGGTTGTACCTCCATAAATGACAATGATTTTATTCCCAATCAAACCATCTGAACTGATGGTAGCTTTGGAATTTTTACGAATAAACTCGGCCACTTTTTCCTCAACACTCAATTCAACTTCCACTTGGGAGTCCCCAAAAAAGTTGATTTTTCTTACTGTACCAATTTTTACACCCGAAAACCAAATATTATTTCCAGGCTGAAGTCCTCCAATATCATCAAACACTGCCTTGACATGAATGGCTTTCACAAATTTTTTCTGCTGCCCACCTAAGGTCATGATGCCAGCTACAAGGATGACAATTCCAATCAATACAAATAGACCTACAAGTACAGATCGCTTATTTTCTTGATTCATAAGTTGATAAAATTATAATCGTAGAATGATTTAATCCGCTGATCTTCAGCATGAGGAAAAACCTCCTCAAAGGTACCCAAAGCACCAAATTGCCCCTCCAAAAGTACAGCCATACGATCTCCTGTTTGCTTGGCGCAAGACAAGTCATGGGTAATCACAATCGAACTGGTCTTGTATCGTTCGCGAACTTCATTGATCAAGTTATTGATATCCACACAAGTAATGGGATCCAACCCAGCTGTAGGTTCATCGTAAAGCATGATCTCCGGGTTGAGCACCAAGGTACGAGCTACACCGATCCGTTTTTTCTGACCACCTGACAACTCAGATGGCATTTGATTAATTGTTTGTGGAAGACCGACCGCATCCAACAATTCTTCAATTCGTAAAGAGATCTCCTTTTTTGTGAGATTTTTGATGTTCCTAACCAATGGAAATTCCATGTTTTCTCGAACAGTCATGGAATCATATAGCGCTGAGTTTTGAAATGAAAAACCAATTTTTAATCTCATTTCATTCAATTGACGAACACCTAGACGAGAAATTTCCTTTCCCAAGACCTCCATGCTACCACTGTCCTGCCGAAGCAGTCCAACCATGATTTTGATTAGTACCGATTTACCTGTTCCTGAACGACCCAAAACCACCAGGTTTTCTTCTCGGTACAAATCCAAATCCACTCCTTTCAGTACTTCAAGCTCACCAAAAGCTTTGTACAAGTCACGGACAACAACCACTTTTTCTCGATTATCCATGGCTATTTGATTCGGAAAAGGTTTATGATCTGTAGCGAAAGTAGCTCCTCAATAAAAATAAGAAACATGGAAACTACTACTGCTGCATTTGCAGCTCTACCCACACCTTCCGTTCCTTTGGAAGAAGTGTATCCTTTGTAGCACCCTACCATTCCAATCGTGAATCCAAAAAACAAGGATTTAATGATGGAAGAAAAAATGTCTAGAAAGGTAACTGAACTAAATACCTGGGCAAAAAAAGTAGACATACTCACTAATTCATTTGCATTGACATTGATGAAGGCACCCATCAAAGCCACAAAATCAGTATACATCACCAAAACAGGGATCATCAAGGTAGTGGCCAATACCCGCGTCACTACTAAGAATTTGTAAGGATTGGTCGCCGAAACCTCCATTGCATCAATTTGCTCAGTCACTTTCATGGATCCTATTTCAGCTCCAATGCCAGAACCAACCTTACCTGCGGCAATCAAAGCTGTGACCAAAGGACCCATAGCACGAACAATTGCAATTGCAATTAAGGAAGGCAGCCAAGAGGTTGCCCCAAACTCAGACAAAGAAGGGCGAGACTGGTTTGTAAAAACTATCCCTACTATAAACCCAGTCAAAGAAATCAAGGGCAAGGACTCTACCCCAATACGGTAACACTGGTGGATGACTTCTTTAAACTCGTAGGGCGGAACAAACACCTCTTGAAAAAATCGCTTCACAAAGTTCCACGCATCCGCTAAATCCTTAAAAAAGGCATCAATTTTTTTTGAAAAGACATGCTTTCGCGTACCGGTCTGTCCTGCCATAGTCGTGTTTAGAGTTTCAAAAATAAGGAATAAAATTCAAAGGATGTTCCAAAAATCGGCTTTTGATACCCCTAAAAAAAGAATTAAAAATTAAGATCCAGAACCTCCTAGGGGACCAGTAAATCAACCTATCTCAATCCATCTCTTTACAAGTAAACCCTTCCGAAAGTTATCGAGAATTCTATCTAAATAAATCGAATCTAACGCAAGAATTGGAAGTAAAAAATCATCACATTTTCAAACCAAAAGAAATTCGTTCTAAACCATTTTAAAAAATATGATTACTCGCAATTATGTCAGTAACTCCATAGGAGTACTAACCCCAGCGGATAATCGACCACAGACGACAGACCAGGGACCACACCTAACCCAATTGAACTACAAACCTTATTTTCTATCGGTACCGGTGGAAAAGCAGATAATCAGATTAAAAAAAATTGGATCAAATCATGGGTTCTAAAAGTAGCGGATAAAGACAGTCAAGAACTAGGTTGGAAGCAGTCAACTCAAAAATACTTTCCATTACCACTCCTAAATAAACCTGCAGCCATAGGGGCATAAAAAAGAAGTTGAAAATCTCAAAATTATGCGTAAGATTTATTTTTAGTTTAACCTATATTTTTTAGATTAACCTAATTTAGACTTGATTAAATAATTCATAATAACTTATAAATCAATACTTTAAACTAAATTTTTCAATATCTAATTTAATTAAAAAATAAATAAATTACGAGATCGTATTGGAGCTGCTCCTTTACTCACATTTTATCGAATCGGACTAGTTAGTAACAGAAAATAGGTGCTAAACAGTCTTCATCTTCCTTCCAAATACTCCCTTTTGGGTTTCAAGCTGAACAACAATTGAGCCAAAAACTAGGTGTTGATTTCAAAATCCCAAAACAGCAACAACCCCAAATACCCTCCTCTCCCACCCTATTTCAGTTCCGAAAAAGGATGTAAAAAACCGGCTTTTGAAGCCTCGATTTCTACCTCCCACAAAGTTCTTTGTAGGCACAAAAGCTACATTTTTTCTTATCGTCGGTTTGGTCAAAAGGCACCATGGGGTCCATAATTTCTTCCAGAAGCCCTCGAAGTCCTTGCTCAAAGCCAGCTGCAAAATCTCGGTAATCAACAACCTCAGCATCCTCCAATTGGAGGAAGGGATTGAAATCTTCGGAATAGATTTCTTTGATATTAATAATCCCCGGCTTCAGTGGAAGAAGGTTGTCTGGATGTTGGTACTTGTAGAAAAAGGCATACAGAAAAGTTTGCATACCTGCCTTATTTCTTTTCTTATCATCTCGATCAAAAAGAGAAACCAAGGAAGGAATTTTTTTGGTATCCTTACCAGTTTTGTAATCCAAGAGCCTAACCACCGAATCTTTGATATCCATTCGGTCGATCACTCCCCCAAGAGCAACCTCTTTGGTTCCTTCCTGAGTTTCGATTTCAAGGTGGGCCAAGTGTTCTTTCTCCAAACCGATCACACGGAAATCCCCATTCTTTTTATCGTAATCCAGAATCGCTTGGATGTACTTCGTCAGCATCTCTCGTGCAATTTGAAGTTGCCCAGTCAACAGCAGCTCCTCTCCCTCTTGCTTTTTATACAGCTCTCGAAATGCCGCATTCACTGCCACAGGCACTTGAGGTAGGAGCCGGTCAATGGAATGTCCATCAATATCTCGAAATGCCTCCTGTTCAGGAATTGCATACAAAAGCTCTATCCCTCGGTGCAGCAGCGTCCCAAATGTCATGGGGTCAATCGTAGTCACCACTTCCTCCTGTTCCTTCAACTCCGCCACGTAGCGCAGGTAAAACCGCAGGCGACAATCCAAGTACATATTTAGCGCAGATGCTGAAAATCGCTTTTCTGCTACTCCATCTCCCACAGGCTTGAAATAACGTGCCAAGCTTGTGCGCATGGCGGGAGTTTTTTCCAAGGTGATGGACTGATTTGGTGTCAGATTCACAGGCACCATTATGGATTGAGGCTTTACAATGGCAAGTTCTACCCGCATCTGCTGAATAAAGCGGCTCATTTCGTTCGATTTACCCTGCTCCCCTGCGGTGGTATAGATCAAATGCACCTCTTCTGCACGGTGTAGCAAGCGGTAAAAGGTATAGGCATAGATGGCATCATTTTGCTCCTGAACGGGCAAACCAAAAGCTTTCCGTAGATTGAATGGGATCATGGATTGAATACCCCCACCTGGAGGAAAACTACCCTCATTCACATCGCAAATAATCACGCGTCGGAAATCCAAATTTCGTGACTCCAACACCCCCATGATCTGCAAGCCCTGGAGCGGCTCCCCCTCAAATGGCAACTTGAGATCCCGGAAGAGCTTTCGGAACAAACTGAGTAAAAACTCTACTTTTAATTTCTTTGTGCCCGATGAATGAAAAATTTCCTTTACCCGATTCAATTGCTTGAAGGCCTGAAACAAATAACTTTTCTGCGTCGGGTCTTCCTGTAGCTCTTTGGCCAAAAACTGAATAATCTCAAGCAAGTAATCTAAAAGTGAGTCCGAACCGACCTTTTGAAAAACCAAGGCAAAGAGCGTATTTTCTTTACTTACAAGATTTTGGGGCACATCCACCCAGTTTTCATTTTGGATTTTCTGAGCTGTCTCGGCAGCCCAACCTGCATCGGCAGACTGTAGATAGGCATAGGCCAGAAGATCCAAAACTGGTTTATGGTAAAAAGTCTCCACTCCGTCTGTACTTTTAGCATGACGCTGCAAATCTAAAACTGCATCCAAAAATGCATAAATAGGCGCATTTCGCATGGGATAGCCCATGGTCACATTGAGCTTGGCAATCACTTCCGGAAGCTGATGGAGCACCGGAAAAAGCATTTGCTCGTCGGGGAGAATAATCACCGTCTCCTCCAAGGGTTCTGCTGCCCCAACCTGCTCCAATAGTTTTCCTACCAAGTTGGCCTGGTTGGTTTTTAAGGGAATCGCGTGGGTATGAATATGAGAACCCTTCTTTTTGATCTCCGCTGGAATCTTTTCAGGGAAGGTTTTTCCAAGAATTGGATCCTTGATGTAGTCTCTGAAAAATAGCCCTGCTTCCTGTAATGGATCCTCTAAGTAATAGGCATCCACATCCCAAAAAATCTCAGCGCCATGAGCCTTGATAAAATGGGTAATTATCCTTTCTTCCGCTAGCGTAAAGGCATTAAATCCAATAAATACGAGCTGCTTTTCTGGTGGAGCAATGGACAAAGTGTTTTCAGCTACTTGCCGATACAATTGCCCTGCATAGGCCATCCCACTCGAATGGAGCCTTTCCTTAAATCCTTGATAAAGCAATCCCAAAATCTGCCAAAACTTAAGGAAGTGCTCCTGCTCAGTTTCATTTTGACGAGCAAAAGCTTTCCAAAACTGAGAAATCAGCGCTCTTTGCTCCTCGGTCAGGAAACTTAGATCCGTTTCAAATTCCTTGATTTCTGCCAAGTAGGCATACACCTGATTCACCGGTGCTAGAAATTGATCCAAGTCATTAAAATCCTTTAGGATCAACTCTCCCCAATGAAAAAACCGATCAAAAGGTTCTGGATCCTTTTGTAATTGGCAGTACTGCTCATAGAGTTCAAACACTAAAGTGAGCTCATCCGTAGGCGTATTACGTGCCAGCTGATACACCAGTTGTTCGATGGTAATCACCTCCGGCATCCAAACAGGCTGATCGATTAGTTCCCCCAAGTATTTGGTAAAGAACAAACCTGCCCGGCGATTGGGAAGCACCAAACGAATGGCTTTCAAATCCCTTCCGGAATCCAAGATTGCTTTGGCTGTTTCTTTCAAAAAAGGGGTCATAGCGCAACAATTTCAGTAGGTTCAAGGTAACAGAGAAAGCCTTTTACAGGGAGCTTGGTCAAGGTTGCAACCAATGCCATGTATTCCCTTACCTGGAATTCATGGGAATCCCGCTTCACCCCAGTCTTAAAATCAATTACCAAGGCTTCATCTTTGGCAATAAGTATTCGATCTGGACGCTTTTGCGTGCCTCCTGGTATTAGAATCCCCTGCTCGGTCAGCGTAGGAAAGCTGGGATCAAACCAAGACCTCACCTGTGAGAGTGCAAAAAGCTGTTCCAACTTCAGTTTGATTTGTGCAGCAGTATCTTCTTCCCATCGCCCATCAAAAGTATATTCCTTCAAAAGCTGGATTGCATCCTCCAAGCCTTGTGATGTAGCCAATATATCGTGAATAATGACTCCAAAGTCTCGCTGCTCACGCGCACGAATCCCCTCCGAAGAGAAATCCCAAGGATACCTCTTGGTATGCAGCTTGGACTTCCAATCCATACAATCCCAGCGTAATACTGGAACTTGCTTGGATACTTCGCCTTCTCTGGTGACGGCTTTAGGCCATTGCCCCCAATCAAAAGTCATTGTATCGGAATTCCAGGAAGAGCCCTCCTCCTCCCCAAACCTAAATCCTCCAGAAAAAAGGCTGTACAACAGATTTCCTGTTCGTGTCGGCGAAGGTTCATTTTTAGATTTAGAGATCGAATAGGTACTAAAGCCGTAAAAGGCCTCCTCAGCTCTTGTAAATGCTACATACAGCATGTTGAGTGAGTCCAAATAGGATAAGCGAACCTCCTCATCGTATGCTCCAGAAAAATGACTGTTTTTCATGAGGGTCTGATGCGTCAAGGGAACAACAGTTTGCAAACCGCTCTCCGTTTCAAATGGAGCCCATAGCACCGGAGCCTGAAGACCTGAAGACACAATTCCCCAGTCCATAAAGGGCATCACCACCACCTTAAATTGAAGTCCCTTGGCCTTGTGAATGGTTAGAATACGCATCGCATCGTGATCCTCAGGGATTTTTACAGTCCGCTTCTTTTTGTTTAGCTCCCACCAATCCAAAAAGCCAAGTAGATCCGCGCGATTCTTTTTCACATAGTCAAAAACCGCCTCCTTAAATCCAGATACGTGGCTCAAATCTTGTTGTTTTTGAGTAAGGCCAAGAAAAGTAAGTCCCTGCTCCACCAATTCAATCAAGGACATTTGTTGGAAGCTTGCTTGCATCCGCAACAATTCACTTTCTTTTTCCTGCAGCTCCGCCGGAAGGCCCCTTACAAAAAATAATTCGTGACTCAGCGGTATGTCATGTACCAAGGCATAGTATTGCCATAGGGTTTTCAAGGCAACGCGGTCGGAAGGCGCACTTAAATAAGTTAAAAAACCTAGCAAACACTTGACTGCAATGGATTTATCGATAAACAAGGATTCCTCTGAAAGCACATCAAAACGGTATGCGGAACCTACTTGTGTGCGCTGCACTTCCATAAATGCATCTGCTAAAATAGCCCCCTGCCCATTAGTCCGCACCAAAAATGCAATGTCCCGCAGGGCATACCCTTGATCCTGTAGCTGCATCACTAGGGCGGGTAGCCTGTCTAATTCTTCCAATGCTACCCCCTCCTCTTCTTCAATCTCCTCCTCTAGGGGTTTTTCCAAACTACTCTTCTCGGAAAATTCTAGGTGGATTTTTCCTTTAAATGGTTCGTCTTTCTTAAAATCGGGCACCTGCTGTGCTACCCGATCAAAAGCTTCAGAAAGCTTATTTTTAGGATCCAAGGCATAGTGGCGCTCCATTCCTAATTCCATCAATCCAGGCAATTGCTGGAAAACTGAATTATTGAAGGTGATGATACCCGGCAAACTGCGGTAATTGACGGTCAGGTTTTTAACTTCTACAAAATCTGGGTGGATCTGATTTTGAACTTCCGTAAGGAGCAATTCCAACTTGCCACCACGCCAGCGGTAAATCGACTGCTTTACATCGCCAACCAGGAGATTAGTATGCCCAGAGGCCAAGGAATTTTCCAGCAAGGGCTTAAAACTCGACCATTGAAATTCGGAGGTATCCTGAAACTCATCAATCAAAAAATGCTGGTACTGGTTTCCAATTTTTTCATACAAGAACGGAGCTTCATTTTCACGAGTGATCTCGGCCAAAAAGTCATTGACGTCTGAAATCAGCAATATGCCCTCCTCATCTTTCAAGTCGCGTAATTCGAAAAGTAGATTTCGGAATACCCCGAAGGCATTGAGGTTCTTATGAAGAGAGGTGTAGGTATTCCATAGCTTGCTCTTTTCTTGCCATGATTCCAGCATCTCACCCAAACCAGCCGCATAAGCACTACAGATGGCCACCTCATGAGGGGATTTTTTGGTAAACCAATTGCTAGCATCGGGCAAATCCCGTAGCATAGTGGGTGTAAGTTCAGG
>SXYU01000266.1 GCA_005788235.1 Cytophagales bacterium | reverse complement strand
GCATGGCTAGAGGGGGAGCCTCTAAAAATGGCCAAGACATGCTCGAACTACAGGCGGAAGCGGCTTGGAGCATCTGGAATAGTCCATCTTAACTTCCATTTTTTTAAGAAAACTTTAGTTAGGGATCGAGTACCGTTCAACTTGCTTGTTGTTTCTAAATTTTAGAGGTTTGGTTCATGGATATTTTGCAAAAATCACGCTGCCCTTGGTGCTTGGGCTTTCCGGAATACATTGCGTATCACGATCAGGAGTGGGGAGTACCGGTTTATGAGGACCGAACACATTTTGAATTCTTGGTATTGGAAAGTGCACAGGCAGGCTTGAGCTGGGCGACTATTCTCAAAAAACGGGAAGCCTACCGAAGGGCTTTTGCAGACTTTGACTACCTGCAGGTAGCCCAATTTTCAGACACTTATGTGGATGCCTTGCTTGAAGATAAAGGCATCGTTCGAAATGCATTGAAGATTCGTGCTGCGATCAACAATGCGCAACGCTTTCAGGAGATTCAAGCGGAGTTTGGCACCTTCACTGCCTACATCTGGGGCTTTGTTGGAGGGCAGCCGATTCAACATAAGATCTCTTTAGGGGATCCCTATCTTGTCACCTCTCCCGAGTCGGATCGCCTAGCCAAAGACATGAAGAAACGGGGATTTAAATTTTTGGGGAGCACTGTGCTCTATGCCCATTTGCAAGCCACAGGTTTGGTCAATGATCACCTCGAGACCTGTTTTCGAAATCTAGAAGTAGTAGGGAAATAAAAAAAGGAGGCTAGCTGACTAACCTCCCTTTTTTGAATCAATTGTTTACGAAGCTTAAAGCTGTGATATTAGCAAGTAAACTCCTGCTCCAGCAAAATAACCTAGTGCTGCGAGCAATGAGATGCGCTTCAAGTACCAGCCAAATTCGATTTTCTCCATACCCATGGCAGCTACTCCAGCAGCAGAACCAATGATCAGGATACTTCCTCCTGTACCGGCACAATAGGCAAGGTAGATCCAGATGAAGTTATCCATAGGATAAGCTTCCAAGCTGTACATCCCCATGCTAGCTGCCACCAAAGGAACGTTGTCTACGATGGCAGAAAGTAATCCAATAAGCGTGATGATGATTCGGTCGTCGCCAAAGGCCGTATTGAGGTATCCAGCAAAGTTGGCCAATGTACCCATGGACTGTAGTGCGCCTACTGCAAGCAAAATGCCTAGGAAGAATAAGACACTTGGCATGTCGATTTTTGACAATGCATGACCAGCCGTATAGTTTTTGCGTTCAGTATCATCTAAGTCTGGATTGATTATTTCAGATATCACCCATAGGATACCTAGACCAAGAAGCATACCCATGTAAGGAGGTAAGTGAGTCACTGTTTTGAAGATTGGCACGGAAATCAAAGTACCTAGCCCAAGGATGAGCATCAAGTTTCCTGATTTGATTGAGCTAGCTGAAGATTTACTTTCTTCTTTAAACTCTCCCAAGGTGCCTTTCATGGTGAAGGTAAGGAAAATCAAAGGAACCAAGGTACACACAATGCTTGGGATAAAAAGTCCTTTCATGATGGCGGCAGCAGAAATCTGTCCGCCAATCCAAAGCATGGTTGTTGTCACGTCACCAATAGGAGACCAGGCTCCACCTGCATTGGCAGCGATTACGATCATACCTGCAAAGAACAGGCGCATTTCCTTATCTGGAATCAATTTGCGTACCAAGGAAACCATCACGATGGTAGTGGTCAAGTTGTCCAATACAGAAGATAAGAAGAAGGCTACAATACATACTACCCAAAGTAGGGCAATAGGATTCTTTGTTTTGATGCGATCCGTGATTAATTTGAATCCGTGGTGCGCATCCACCAATTCTACAATCGTCATTGCGCCCATTAAGAAGAATAGGATTTGTGCGATTTCATTGAGGTGGTGCCCCAGTTGTTCCCCTACAAATTCCAAGTGAAGTTCGCCAGCGCTTAGCGTGGCAGCCTTATCTCCAAGTTCATGGATAAAATGAAGGTATCGCTCACTAGTCAATAAGGTCTCAGGCGAACCAGAAACGGTAAAAATGGTCCAACACACTACTGCTGTCAGTAAGGCAGAAGCAGTTTTATTGATCTTGATGGGGTGTTCTAGCGCGATGGCTAGGTAGCCGACCACAAAGATGATAATAATTAATACCTCCATTTTTCCGGGTTTTTTGGTGATGAAATAGGTTTAATCTAGGGTTGGAATCGTTCTAATCAGCGATTCTAGTCTCAAAATGCTAATTTTCCTAACCAATCGCTAAGAATTTACTTCAATTATCCTGAATTGTGGTAAATTCTTTGGTTCAAAAAAGAAGGTTTTGAATAACTAAAATTGAACTGGGACGAAACTATTCGTTCCGAATGCTACTCTGGCTGTTTTTTACATGAGCTGCGCTAAAGCTATTTCATAGGAAGTTTGGGATAGTTTTATTTTCCCTTGATTTTTGACATGAGACTTTTGAAGTGCTCTCAAGATGGTATGGCTCACATCGGCAAAAATCGCTTGGTCGGTGACTTCAGCTTCATCACTCATTAAATAAGTAAATACCCGAGCCATGCCACAGTTGGCGATGAAGTCAGGAATAAGCGCCACATGCTCATCAGCCCACATTCCCGTAGGACCGACAAAAATTTCTGAATCGGCGAAGGGAACATTTGCACCGCAAGAGATGACTTCCAGACCGGCTGCCACCATGCGCTCCACTTGATCTTGAGTCAGTAGCCGTGAGGCTGCTGCTGGGATGAAAATCTCACTTTCCAAATCCCAAATTTTCCGATTCACTTCTTCAAAGGTCATCAAGTTGGTGGCGATGAGTTGGTTTCCCTCGCGCTTTAAAAAAAGCTCACGGATTTCATCTAGGTTGAAGCCCTCGCTACGAATTAGTCCTCCTGCTCGATCAATAATTCCGACGATACGAACCCCTTCCACTGCCAAAAAACAAGCTGCAGCAGCGCCTACATTTCCCCAACCTTGGATGACAGCCCGCTTCCCAGTGAGTTGACCTCCCCAAAGGGTGTAGTAATGCTTAACGGCTTCTGCCACTCCATAGCCCGTAATCATGTCGGCAACTGTGTATTTTTTGGTACCGTTGGGCGTGAATTTGGGATCTTCGAGTACCTTAGATACTCCTTGGCGGAGCTGGCCAATTTTTCTGATTTTTTGTGGTTCATTCGCTTGAAAATGTCCATTTACAATTCCTTCTTGGGGATGCCATAGGCCGTAAGATTCGGTAATGGGAATCACTTCGTGGATTTCATCCATATTCAGATCCCCACCAGTTCCATAGTAGTTTTTGAGTAGGGGCATGACTGCCTTGTACCAGCGCTTAAGCACCCCTTCTTTGCGAGGGTCTGCTGGGTCAAAATTGATTCCTGATTTGGCACCTCCAATGGCAGGGCCTGAGACGGTAAACTTTACTTCCATGGTTTTGGCTAGGGATTCCACTTCGTGCTTGTCCAAGCCTTTACGCATGCGGGTACCCCCTCCAGCAGCTCCCCCACGAAGGGAGTTGATCACGACCCATCCCTCAGCCTCTGTTTCAGAATCTCTCCATTCAAAAACGATTTCAGGGGATTTATTCTCAAATTTTTTGAGTAATTCAAGCATTGTTTTTTGGGTTTATAATTCAGTCCAAAAATAGAGAAATATTTTCCAGTCTCTTTTGACTTTTATGGCCTAGATTTAATTTTTACTCATAAATAGCAGCTCCTGAAGAATCACGACTTGCTCCTGTCACCGAAGCCAACGCATTCGCCTCTCCGCGGAGTTTGAGAACCCCAAGAAATGAAAAAATTAAGGCCTCCTTAAATTCAATAAGTTTCTCAGTGGCTTCCACTTGAATCCATTGTTGATTCAAGTGATGGTCCAATCGCTCCACAAAATAGCGGTTGTAGGCTCCGCCTCCGGTAAGCAACACGCTTGGAGTAGCCTTTGTGGCGTGGGTTTGGATTAATGCAGCGATTTGGATTGCAAAATGCTCCACCAAGGTGCACAAAAGATCTTTCGGCGATAGCTCGATTTGATCCAACAGGGGAATGAAGGCCTGGTCGATCGATTCACGGCCAAGCGATTTTGCCCCCGATACTGCATAAAAAGGGAGGGCATTTAATTGTTCGAGGAGGGCCTGATTTAGATTTCCGGCTCTTGCCCAGGCTCCATCTTGGTCGAACGTGCTTCCAAGTTTTGCTGCTTCTCGGTTGAGCAAAAGGTTAAATGGACTGCAATCAAAGGCAATTCGCTGCCCATTTTTTGCTAGGGAAAGGTTGGAGATTCCGCCTAAGTTGATGCAAAAATCAATCTCTGGGAAAAGAAACTGGTCTCCAATGGGCACTAGGGGAGCGCCCTGACCTCCAAGCTGCACGTCAAGCATCCGAAAGTCAGCAAGCACCCTTTGTCCGGAAGCTTGGTGCAAAGCCCAGCCATTCCCAATCTGTAGGCTTAGCCCTTTTTCAGGTTGGTGGAAAACGGTATGTCCATGGGAGGCCACAACCATGGGCTTGACTTGATTTTCGAGACAGAAATTTTTCACTTGCTCACCCATCCATCTTCCAAAGTTCACATCTAGTAATGCCAGGTCTAATCCTGAAAGGAGGTGACTAGTAGCCAACGCTTGGCTCAGTTCCATAGGAAAAGGACGCGTTTCTGCTTGGATGATTTCATAGCTCCACCTTCCCTTATGGTACTCAAAATGGCAATGGGCCAGGTCCAATCCGTCTCCGGAGGTGCCCGACATGAGTCCAATCAAGCTATAGCGTTCTGTGTGCATGGCTGAAAGTAGGTTAGATTTGAATCAAAAATTTGATTAGTACCCTAAATGTCGGGGTTTTTTTCATTCCTAACTTGCCTACTAGCCTACTGAATAGCCAATTCTAGGTTTGAGGGCTCGGCAAGTCCTCCAGATCGCAAATTTCTTCCAATCCTCTCCCTTTCCACGGATGTAAGCCTGATGCTTTAATTTAGGTTTAACTTTGTTTGGCAGTAGTATTTGGTGCTTACGCGTTAATTTTCCTGAAATATCTAGTTAATATCTGCGGGGATCATGCAGAATCTTTTGAATCATTAGTAAAAGACCACATATTTGTAGTCCAAAATTTAGTTCTCCTTGAGCTAAATTGTATTCTAAACCACCATAATGCGTAAACTTGCCTTGGGTGTGCTAAGCACCCTTTTACTTATTTCAGAAGGATTCGGTCAAAATAGTTCCTCCACCTACAGTGCTTTGGGAATCGGGGAATTTAACTATGCTGGCCAAGTTCAAAACCAAGGTATGGGTGGTATGGGCATCAGTTTTGGTACAGGTTGGGGTGCCAATGCTGTCAATCCTGCTCTTTCTACGCGAAATACGATTTTCAATTTTCAAGCTTCCCTCAACTACAAACGAATAGCGGTATCCAATGCCACCGAAAAATCACTAGTAGACGGGGGTGGGCTTTCCTACGTTGCGCTTTCATTACCAGTTCAGGCGGGCAAGCTTACTGCTGGAATGGGTCTTGGGCAAATTTCAAGCATCAATTACCGATTGAAAGTGGACAGCCCAGTGAATAATTCGGATTTAAGGGCGAACAATAATCTGGAAGGGGATGGGGGAATCTCGGAAGCCTATGTGAATTTTGGCTACTTGCTTGCCAAAAATCTGAGTATAGGTGTGCATGGATCCTATCTTTTTGGATCTTCTATCCGTTCCAATCAGCTTTTGATTTTTAACAATAATAATGTGGAAGTGGGGAGAGCTTCTGAGTATTACGAACGAATTTCGGTTTCCGATGTAGCTTTAAAGTTGGGAGCACATTACTTTTTTAAGATTACTGAAAAAAGTAACCTCCACCTAGGAGCCATTTATCAGACTTTTGGGGACGTTAATGGAACAGCCTTTGCAAAATTGGCTCCAATTGGCCAAGCTAGCAACCCGAAGACAGATGGAGATCTGATTGCTAACAATGAAAAAGGAGCAATTTATCTTCCAAGCCGCTATGGGTTTGGGCTTAGCTATGAAAAAAATAATAAATTCGTGGTTGGCTTAGAGGGGCAGTACCAAGATTTTTCGAAGTATAGAAACTTTTTTGGTGAACCCTTAAGCCTGCAAGCGGCCCAAAAAGTGGGGCTTGGATTCCAGATGGTACCCGATTTTACGGATTTTGATAATTTATTGAATCGCGCGACCTACCGAATGGGCTTGGAATTGATGCGTACACCTTATTTTATTAATGAGACCACTATCAATGATTTTGGCATCAACTTTGGTACTTCTATTCCAGTGAACAACCTTTCATTGGTCAACATGGCGATGAAAGTTGGAAGAAGGGGGACATCAGACAATGGATTGATTCGTGAAGCCTATTTTAATTTTACGCTTGGCTTTTCACTCAATGACAATAGCTGGTTCTACAAACGAGTTTTCGAATAATTAAAATTATAAACAATTAACCCTGAAAAGGGATTTACCTAAAGTCAACAACTGATTAATTCTAGACGATTATGAAAACTAAATCAACCTTTCTTGTCCTCGGAGCCATGCTCCTTGCTGGATTATCCCACGCCCAAGATGGCTGGAACTGGCCAGCAGATCCTGCTCAGGAAGCAAAGGCTAGAGAGTACAATGCCGCCTATTTTGACTACATGAAGGCAGAGCAATTTGTGGAGGCAATAAAACCTTTGACCTGGCTTTTGGTGAATGTGCCAAAGTTGAATGAATCCATTTACATTCAAGGAGTGACTGTGTACAAAGGTGCAGCGGATAAAACTACCGATGCGGCTCAAAAGCGAGTTTACCAAGACAGCGTGATGTCGCTCTACGATAAGAGAGGAGAGTTGTACAACAACACTGCAAAGTGGATTGAGACCAAAGCTTACTATGGCTACTTGTTTTTCAAATCTGACAAGGCCAAAATCCCTGCTGTGGTTGCAGATTTTGATAAAGCCATCGCTTTGAAAGGAAGTATCAACCATCAGTTTGTACCGATGTATTTTGACATGGTGGAGAAAAACTACTCACTAAATCAGGCATATGCGCCAGAGCAAGTATTGGCCATCTTCGACAAGTCAAACAAGATATTGGATGCTGCGGCTGCAACTGGTAAGGACGTAACAGACTCCAAAGTAACGCTAGAGACCCTTTTGGTAAAGATGAAGTTGATTGATTGCGACTTTATTGAAAACAAATTGGGACCAAAGCTTGCTGCTGATCCAACTAACGAGGAGCTTGCTGAGCAGATTTTCACCTATTCCCTGCAATACAAGTGTATCTCCACGAAAGCCTTCTTGGCTGCCCTAGAGTTTAAAGATTCCAAGGCACCAACTTTCAAGACTTCCCAGGTGAGAGGGATGTTATACATGTCCGTAAATGACTTTGCAAAGGCAGAGCCTGTGTTTGAGAAGGCAATGACTTTGGCTTCCAATAACAAAGAAAAAGGTGAAACTCAAATGGAATTGGCCAAAATCTATGCAAGATCAGGTAAGAAATCTTCGGCAAGAACAGCAGCTCGTGAGGCAGCAGGCCTTGATCCAGAATTGGCTTCTTCTGCCTATGGCTTGATTGGAGATCTATACATGTCTGCCTACAACGACTGTAGAGCAGGTGAAAGTAGAGTTAAAGATTATGCCGTATTCATAGCTGCATACAATGCTTTTCAAAGAGCAGGAGACTCCAAAGGAATGGGTAGTGCTCGAGCACGCTTCCCATCCAAGGAAGAGCTCTTCACTGAAGGATTTCAAATAGGTTCTTCTGTAAGTACAGGATGCTGGGTTGGGGAAACTGTCTCCCTTTCTACAAGAGACTAATTTTACTTACATAGCTTTAACTAAAGGCAGTCCTAGGGCTGCCTTTATTCTTTTCAT
>SXYU01000265.1 GCA_005788235.1 Cytophagales bacterium | reverse complement strand
GCACCACAGCTCTCGCGATGAAAGCCCTTGGTTTTGGAGAGACAATCACGGCGACGAAGTGGATTTGCTGGTAGAACAAGGTGGAAGTCTGCAGGCCTACGAAATCAAAGCAAGCGCCACCATCCTTACCGAGCACTTCAAAGGCTTGACAAAGTTTGAGCAACTCTCCAATATGCCTTTGACCGCAAAGGGCTTGATCTATGCGGGCGATCTCAATCAAAAAAGATCCCAAGGACAGTTGAATTCTTGGAGAGATTTTCCTGAGTTTTAAGCGAAATCGTTTCAGCCTTTTTTTCAGAATTGCAACTTTCAAAAAATAGAGGAAAAGGCTTCTAGACACAGCATTAAAAGGCTTGCCTAGAAGCTCTTTTTTGTTTAGTACGCAATTCCAAAAACCTCTACGACAATTTCCGTCACTCCATTTTTTGCTTACCATTTTAAGCCCTATTTTGAGTCTTTATTTTCCATTTCCCTATGTACTTAATTTTTGATACAGAGACTACTGGCTTACCTAGGTCCTACAATGCACCCATGTCTGACCTTGACAATTGGCCCAGGCTGGTACAGCTTGCTTGGCAATTGCACGACGAAAAAGGCCGTTTGCTCTCCAATAAGAATTTTATCATCCGACCAGAGGGCTTTACCATTCCATTTAATGCAGAAAAAGTACATGGCATCTCTACCAAGCGTGCCTTGGAGGAAGGACATGACCTGAAAGAAATCCTGCAGGTCTTTCGTGAGGATGTAATCCAATCCAAGTACCTCGTAGGACATAATATTGGGTTTGACATCCATGTAGTAGGTTCAGAATACCTTCGTGGAGCGATGGTCATGCCCTTTGAGGGCAAAGCTGAGCTGGACACTAAGGATATTTCTACCCAATTCTGTGCGCTTCCTGGCGGGAAAGGAGGTAAGTTCAAATGGCCTACCCTGACCGAATTGCACCAAAAACTTTTTGGCGAAGGATTTGGGGATGCCCACGACGCAGCTTATGATGTTGCTGCTACTGCCCGCTGCTTTTTTGGTTTGATCACTCAAAAAATCCAAGGCACAGAACCAGGCATCTCTTCGGAGGAGGTGCAGTACGAGGCCCCGGTACTCGCAGAAGCCAATTTTACGCAACGCAAACAAGAAAAAGGAACTGAAAAAGAGGAAAAACCTAAAAAGTCAACTCCTGGAGGAGGAGTAGAAACAAACGGCAGCCCCTTCACGCACCTGCATGTGCACACCCAATTTTCTGTATTGCAGGCTACCTCTGAAATCACAACACTTGTAGCCAGGGCAAAAACGCTGGGCATGAACGCACTCGCAATAACCGATCACGGCAACATGATGGGTGCATTTCACTTTGTGAAAGAAGCAATGTCTAAAGAAATTAAACCCATCCTAGGTGGAGAATTTAATCTGTGCAGAGATCGAAAAAACAAGGCCTCTAAGGACGATGGGTACCAAACTGTTCTGCTGGCAAAAAATAAGGCTGGGTACCATAATCTTGCTAAGCTTGCCTCCTATGCGAATACGGAAGGATTTTATTATGTACCCCGTATCGACAAGGAGCTACTCGTCCAATACAAGGGAGACTTGATTGCCAGCACCGGAGGTATTTGGGCCGAGATCCCTTACCTCATCCTAAATGTGGGAGAAACCCAAGCAGAGGAAGCTTTTGTCTGGTGGAAAGAGCAGTTTGGGGATGATTTTTACGTGGAGCTCAACCGTCACGGAGTCCCTGAAGAGGACAAAGTCAACGAGGTGCTCCTAGAATGGGCTCACAAATACGACGTAAAGTATTTTGCCTCCAACAACTCCTATTACAACGAAAAGGGAGATGCCAAGGCACATGACATCTTACTTTGTGTCAAAGATGGGGAGCTCTTGGAGAAGCCAAAAAAGTATGTAGGCAAGCGTGGCCGTGAATTTAGATTTGGCTTTCCCAACGACGAATTCTACCTCAAAAGCCCAGAGGAGATGAAGCAGCTGTTTGCGGATTTGCCAGAGGCAATCCACTGCACGCAAGAGATTGTTGAAAAATGCGAGGCCTACAAACTTGCTCGAGAGGTTTTGTTACCAAAATTTGATATCCCTGAAGAATTTAAACACCCTGAAGATGGGGTAGATGGAGGCAAGCATGGAGAAAACGCCTATCTCCGCTACCTCACCTACGAAGGTGCCAAGAAAAGATACCCCGATCTCGGTCCTGAAATCCAGGAAAGATTAGATTTTGAGCTGAAAACCATAGAAAACACAGGATATCCCGGCTACTTTTTAATTGTCCAAGATTTCACTCGAGCTGCTCGAGATATGGGCGTATCGGTAGGCCCTGGAAGAGGTTCTGCCGCTGGTTCTGCCGTCGCCTACTGCGTGGGGATTACCAACATTGATCCAATCAAATACGATTTGCTATTCGAACGATTCTTGAATCCCGACCGAGTATCCTTACCCGATATTGACATTGACTTTGATGACGAAGGTCGCCAAGCAGTTATCGATTATGTAATCAAGAAGTACGGGACCAACCAGGTAGCGCAGATCATTACCTATGGTACGATGGCAGCCAAATCTGCTATTCGAGATACTGCTCGTGTATTAAACTTACCACTTGCAGAAGCAGGAAGGCTAGCTAATTTGGTTCCTGACATCAAGCTCAAAACCTTGTTTGAACTTACCAAAAATAGGCCTGCATTATTGGAAAAACTAAGGGGCCAAGGAGAACTTCTCCAACAGGCAGAGGAACTCATTCGGATCTCGCAAGGACTGGATGACTCTGCAAAGACCATCAACCAAGCTGCAGTGCTTGAAGGATCTATCCGTAACCTAGGAATCCATGCCTGCGGAGTGATCATTACGCCTTCGGACATTACCAACTTTGTTCCTGTGGCCTTAGCCAAGGATTCGGACATGGTTTGTACCCAATTTGACAATGCTGTTGTTGAATATGCAGGCCTATTGAAAATGGACTTCCTGGGTTTGAAAACTCTTACCCTCATCAAGGATGCCATTAAAATCATCAAAGAAAGACACGGCATTCAGCTGGATGCAGATGCATTTCCCATTGATGATGCAAAGACCTACGAACTTTTTCAGCGAGGTGAGACTGTCGGCATATTCCAATACGAAAGTCCGGGGATGCAGAAATACATGCGGGAGTTAAAACCGACGGTTTTTGCAGACCTCATTGCTATGAACGCGCTGTATCGACCCGGCCCCTTGGCCTACATCCCCTCCTTTATCAAGCGGAAGCATGGCACAGAGCCTATATCCTATGATTTGGAGGACATGAAGGAGTACTTGGAGGAAACCTATGGAATCACGGTCTACCAGGAACAAGTCATGCTGCTCTCTCAAAAAATTGCAGGATTTACCAAAGGGGAGGCAGACGTGCTTCGAAAGGCGATGGGTAAAAAGCAGAGGGATATATTGGATAAAATGAAGCCCAAATTTGTGGAGCAGGCTGCATCCAAAGGGCATGATACCAGTAAGCTGGAGAAAATTTGGACGGACTGGGAGGCTTTTGCATCCTATGCCTTCAACAAATCGCACTCTACCTGCTACGCCTGGATTGCATTCCAAACCGCCTACCTCAAAGCACATTATCCTGCGGAATACATGGCCTCGGTGCTGAGTAACAACATGAATGACATCACCCAGGTGACCTTCTTTATGGAAGAATGCAGACGGATGGGACTACAAGTTTTAGGGCCAGATGTCAATGAATCCAAAAGTGGGTTTACGGTCAATGCTCAAGGAGAAATTCGCTTTGGCATGGCTGCTATCAAAGGTGCGGGGACCGCAGCGGTAGAAGAAATTATCAAAGAGCGGATCAGCAAAGGTCCTTACAGTAACATCTTTGAGTTTGCGAAGCGTGTCAACACCCGTACCCTCAACAAAAGGTCCATGGAAGCTTTGGCAATGGCAGGAAGTTTTGATTGCTTCAAAGAGCATCACCGCAGGCAGTACCTAGAGGCTCCAGATGGAGATGTGAGCCTTATTGAAAAGGCAAGCCGCTACGCACAGAAAATACAACAGGAAGAGGACAGTGCACAGGTAAGCCTCTTTGGAGGAAGTAGCGGCACTGCAGAAGTTCCATTACCCTCCGTTGCTCCGATGGAGCCATTTTCTCAAATTCAGCAGCTCAACATTGAGAAAGAAGTAGTAGGCTTATTTATCTCTGGACATCCTTTGGATCAGTACCAACTGGAAATCGACTCCTTTACCAATGCCTCATTTACAACCCTCAACGACCTAGAGGCCCTGAAAGGAAAAAACGAGTTGCGTCTAGCGGGATCAGTAGCAAGCTTTGCCCACCGAACCACCAAAAACGGAAAGCCATTCGGCACGATTACGATGGAAGATTACCATGGCACCTTTACCTTTTTCCTCTTTGGGGAGGATTACGTAAAGTTTAAGCAGTACTTCATGACCGGCTGGTTTTTGTTTATCAATGGAAGTGTAGCCCAAAAGAAATGGGGTAACGATAATGAATTGGAGTTTAAAATCAATTCCATCTCCCTACTCAGTGAGGTTCGAGGCCGTATGATTAAAGGACTTAAAGTCAATATAAATTTGGATGATTTGACGCTTGATCTCATGGAGAAACTCGAGCAAATCACCTTAAAATACAAAGGGGATGCAAAATTATATATTGAAGTCTTGGACCAGCAAGAGAACATCAGTCTTGAGCTTTTTTCCAAGAAAATCAAAGTTGATCCCAGTGCTGAGTTAATCAAAGAATTAAAGCTGCTCCCCGAAGTAGCCTACAAGATCATGGATCGATAACTCAAAAAAGCAGCCTCTTCAGCAATTAATTAAAATTGAACGGAACTTATTCGGATTCAATTGCATTTTGCTGATATATTTGAAAAAAGAACCTTACCTGAAAGCATCCCATGGCAAAAGCAATTGAAATTACCGACGCAAACTTTGAAGAAATCATCTCCGGAAGTCAACCCATTCTTGTTGACTTTTGGGCAGAATGGTGCGGCCCATGCAAAATGATTGGACCCGTAGTAGAAGAGTTGGCGTCTGATTACGAAGGAAAAGCAGTGATTGGAAAGGTGGATGTAGATGCCAACCCTTCTGTAGCACAGGCTTTTGGTATCCGATCCATACCTACTCTCCTATTTTTTAAAGGAGGCGAAATCGTCGATAAGCAAGTAGGAGCAGTTCCTAAGGCTGTTTTGGCACAAAAACTGGATGCACAACTCTAACTCTTGCAATCCAAAGCTCAAGCCGTAAAGTAATCTTTGCGGCTTTTTTTATCTTTCACATCACCATGGCTGAAGTTACCCTCACCCTAGAAAATTTTTGGACGCTACGCGAACAGCTACCCTTGGTAGATGCCCGTAGTGAGGGAGAGTTTGCCCAAAGCCATATTCCTGGGGCAATCAATATTCCAATTCTTGACAATACCGAACGAATCCAAGTAGGTACTCTATACAAGCAAGCAGGTGCTGAAAAAGCAACTTTGAAGGGCTTTGAACTAGTTGGTCCCCGATTCCACCTCATTCAACGCGAGGCACTCCGCAATTTTCCAACTAAAAAGTTAATCCTCTACTGCTGGCGGGGCGGGATGCGAAGTCAGATTCTTTCTTGGCTATTGACGCAGGTGGGATTTGAGATTTATCGATTGGATGGAGGTTACAAAACCTACCGAAGCTTCACCTTTGCTGAAGTACGAAAATCGTATCCCCTGCTCGTATTGGGAGGGAAAACCGGTGCTGCCAAAACAGTACTGCTTCAAAAGTTAAAAGAAAGGGGCGAACAGGTGGTGGATTTGGAGGGATTAGCGAATCACAAAGGCTCCTCCTTCGGTGCTATCGGTCAGCTTGCACAGCCAACTGTAGAACAATTTGAGAACCTTTTAGCGGAGCAACTTTGGAAAACCAATCTGGATCAAGCCTTGTGGGTAGAAAATGAGAGTCGGAGAATCGGGCAAATTATCCTACCCGACAGTTTTTATCTGCAGATGACAGAAAGCCCACGTATAGAAATTGACAAAACTGACGAGGAACGCATTGCCCACATTGCCAGCGAATATGCCGCATTGGATCAAGGGGAATTATCGGCTGCCGTGCTAAGACTACAAAAGCGGCTTGGTGGAGACCGAACCAAGCAGGCGCTCGAGGCCATCCAAGCCAATCAACCTGAAATTTGGATTCCTATACTATTACTGTATTACGACAAGACCTACGAGTTTGATCTACAGCGTCATGAAGTTTCAAAAACCATTCGCTTGAACTTGCAAGGCCTGACTCTTGAGGATCAAGTAGACTTACTTATACAAACCAAACCCAAATGAAATGGAACAAGTCATCCGACTCACCGAGTGGAGTGAGGGATCTGGTTGTGGTTGCAAAATCGCTCCCGCCATATTGGATCAAATCCTTCAAGCAAGCGATTCATTCTCCCAAAAAGATCCCAACCTACTGGTAGGCAACTCATCTAAGGACGATGCTGCAGTCTATCAGGTATCCGAAGATCTAGCAATGATCAACACCGTTGATTTCTTCACCCCTATTGTGGATGATGCTTTTGATTTTGGGCGCATTGCTGCTACCAACGCCATCTCAGATGTCTACGCGATGGGAGGCAAACCACTATTTGCCAATGCAATATTAAGTTGGCCTGTAGAAAAACTAGCTCCTGAATTGGCTGCAAAAGTATTAGATGGGGCAAAATTGGCATGTAGCCATGCAGGAATTGAGTTGGCAGGTGGGCATTCCATAGCAGCCAAGGATCCACTTTTCGGCCTTTCTGTGAATGGAGTCATCCATCCCAGAAAAATTAAAAAAAACTCAGGGAGTAAGGAAGGCGATCTCCTCTTTTTAACCAAGCCCTTGGGTATCGGTGTCTTAGCTACGGCACTGAAGCGTCAAAAAATAAGTCCCCAGGACTACCAGCGCATGGTAGAGGTAGCTTGCCAGCTCAACAAGATTGGCGAAGTTCTGGGCAATCATGAAGAAGTCCATGCACTGACTGATGTAACTGGATTTGGTTTGCTAGGACATGCACTAGAGATGGCTGAGGGAGCTAATCTCTCCCTACAATTAGATTTCAAGTCCCTTCCCCTAATTGAAGGAGTGCAAGACTACATTCAACAATTTATTTTTCCAGACAACACCTACCGCAATTGGAATGCCTACTCGGCTAAGGTTAGTGGAGTAAACGGAATGGAGCTAGTCCCACTCTGTGATCCCCAAACCAGCGGAGGCTTACTTATTGGGGTAGCAGCCGAAAACAAAGCATGGTTTGTGGAAACGATGCACTTGCATGAACAACGGTTCTGGGAGATCGGAAAATTTACACCAAAGCACAGTTTTTGTATAGAGATGGTCAATTAAACAAATTCATACTGCTAACTTCATGAAGGTCAATCATAAAAGATACTTATGAAGAAAATAGCATTGGTTTGCCTCTTGCTTCTCTTAGGAACAAAAGGATTCGCTCAAACTCAAGAAAACATAATGAGTGAGCTTGTTATTTTAAATGTAGTTACGGGTGAGGAAAGAAGTGTACTTCGACAAAATAGACATTTTGAAGCACCTAACTGGTCAAGAGATGGGGGCTATTTGCTCATCAATGCGGGAGGTTTATTGGAAAAAATTGACTTTAACGGTAGAAGTTTAGGTTTTCTTTATGAAGGGGTAATTTCCACTGTAAATAACGACCATGGACTCAGCTTTGATGGAAAAACCCTTGTTTTCAGCAAAAATGAGAAGGGTTTAGGCTCTAGAATCTATACGCTCCCGATGGAGGGAGGGCAGCCAAAATTAATCACTCAAGAATATCCAAGTTACTGGCACGGAATCAGTCCTGACGGGAAGTATTTGGCCTATTGTGCCAAAAGAGGAGAAGAATGGGATATCTATGTGATTCCAACAACAGGTGGAGATGAGATTCGTCTCACCAATGCACAGGGTCTTGACGATGGTCCAGAATATTCTTACGATGGACAATGGATCTATTTTAATTCCCACCGAACCGGAAGGATGCATCTTTTCCGGATGAAGGCTGATGGCAGTGATCAGGAACAGCTCACGTTTGATGAATTGGACAATTGGTTCCCTCACCCTTCTCCAGACAATCAAAGTCTAATTTACATTTCCTATTTGGAGGATCAAAAAGGAGCTCATCCATTTGGTAAAGATGTCAAATTAAGGATCATGCACCTAAGGGATAAGAAAGGTGTAGACCTTACAGCACCTTTTTATGGAGGTCAGGGCACGATTAATGTGCATAGCTGGTCTCCAGATGGAAAATGGATCGCGTATGTGCGGTATTATAAACTGTAATATATTGCTGTAGAAGGTCAATTAAATTTATAGTTGAGGAGAATATGGATTTGGTTCTTCCTAGAATTTTCCTAGCTTAGAATACAAATTATCCTGTTGAACCCTTAAAACCCAAGAAAAATGGCTAAAGGAATGAATACCCAGAAGGCGACTAAGAAGGCACCTACCAAGACTCCTAAGGAGAAGAAGGAAGAAAAAAGAGAAAAAAAGAAAAAAGGCTACGAATAGATAGCCTTTTTTTGTACTAAGTACCAGGTACTATGCACCAAGTACAATGAGCGGTACTAAGTACCTGATTGAAAAACAAATCCATACATGAAGGGATTGAGAAAACTGGGATTCTTCTTTATGACGCTAATTGGTATGGGTCTGCTGTATCCCCAGAATTTTTCCATGCCTGTTGAAGGAGCTTCAAAGTCGAGCTACCATCCAAAATCTTTTTGGTATTATCCCTGGGGAATATCAGGGACCCACAAGGGAGTGGATATTTTTGCGAGAAGGGGAACGCCTGTACGCTCTGCCACGAGTGGATTAGTCCTTTATACCGGACAACTCAAACTAGGTGGAAATAGTGTTTTGGTTTTAGGTCCCAAATGGCGTTTGCATTATTATGCGCATCTACACGAAATCAACACTTCAAATTTTTCATTTATCGATAACGGAGGACAGCTTGGCACCGTCGGTACTACTGGGAATGCCGCTGGCAAACCGCCACACTTACATTATGCTTTAGCTACGCCAATTCCTTATTTCTGGCGTATAGATAAAACCAAGCAGGGCTGGATGAAAATGTTTTACCTGAATCCTATTGAGTATCTGGAGGAATTGTAAGGTATTTTTAAAAAAATACAAGAGCCGGGGCTAGAAAGCCTGCTGACATTGGAGACCCTGCCTGCGTCCGGCAGGCTAGACTTCCCCGCTTCTTCATTCTTCAATCGGAGTTCGACATTCGACATTAGTTTAGTTTCTGTGCTTCGTATCTCGTATTTCGTATTCAAACAAAAAAAGCCCTTCGAATCTTCGAAGGGCTTCAATAATGTGGCGGCGACCTACTCTCCCGGGTGTAACCCCAGTACCATCGGCGCTGCAGGGCTTAACTTCTCTG
>SXYU01000264.1 GCA_005788235.1 Cytophagales bacterium | reverse complement strand
GTGGGTTCCTTCGGAAATATCATGGGTACTCCCATCATCCCACAGCCGCAAGTTGCGATCTTGGCCATCGGCGCCATCATCAAAAAACCAGCCGTAGTGGAAACGCCTACGGGAGATGTGATCGCTATCCGACACAAAATGTTCCTATCCCACACCTACGATCATCGAGTCGTGGATGGATCCTTGGGAGGTATGGTTGTTCGCAGAGTGGCGGATTACTTGGAAGAGTTTGATTTGGAGACAGCTTTGTAAATTAAGTAGAAACAAGAGCCAAGATTCAAGAGCCAAGATTGAAGACTTCATGATGATACGAGATTCGAATGATTCTCAAATTCCCACATAAACATTCTTCACTCAGCGTTCACCATTAGCAAAAAATCCCCCAGGAAGTGGAATCACTCCTTGGGGGATTTTTTACTTAATTATTCTTAAAATTCACCTTTCAACAACAATTCCTGAAGTTCAAGAAAGTTTGCAGTGGACCGTGGACTGTTGACAGAGTTATTAACGCCCCTGTGCCTGAAGTTTTATCTTCCGGTAATACTGCTCCAATTTACCAGCCAGTACTGCCAAGCGGAGGGGTTTGGTCAGGTAATCGTCCATCCCTACTTCTAGCGCCTTGTTTTGATCGTCTTCGAAGGCATTGGCAGAGAGCCCTATGATGATGAGCGATTGTTTAGTAGCCATTTTTCGAATTTCTGCCGTCGCCTCAAACCCATTCATTACTGGCATTTGCACATCCATAAATACCAAATCAAAGTCCTGTTCACGTACCTTATCTACAGCTTCCTGCCCATTTTTAGCCACTTCAAAGGCGAAACCCAGCTGCTGAAACATAAGCCCCATCAATTGGAGATTGAGTTCGTTATCCTCGGCAATCAGGATTCGGAGCGGGAATACTTCACCCATATCTCTCTTAATTTCAACAGCACTAACTTCTTTTGAAATCGGAACCCATGACTCCAACCTACGCTTGGCTAAAACTGAAAAACGAAAAGTTGCACCCTGTCCAGGCTCGCTACTTACTTCTAGTTCACCTCCCAAAAGTTCCACCATTTTCTTGGCAATAGCCAAACCTAGACCAGTTCCTTGGTACGATCGGGTAGCGGAGCTTTCAACTTGAAAAAAAGGTTGACTGAGTCGTAGTAAATTTTCTTGAGAAATGCCTATCCCTGTATCAGACACGCTGTAATGTAGCATAAGCAACTCCTCCGTCAGCGCCTCTTGGCTAAGGCTTACTTTCACCTCACCTCCATCAGGAGTAAACTTGACCGCATTTCCTGCTAAATTCAATAAAATTTGATTGATTTTGTCTCGATCAGCCTCCACCACAAGTTGAGAACCTATTTCCTCCTGGAGCTTCAATAAAATACCCTTCTTTTGTGCCAAAGCACCAAGAATCTCAAGTTGCGCCCGAACCTCCTCCACAGGCGAAAAAATAAGCCCATGAATATCTACTTTGCCAGCCTCAATCTTGGAGTAATCCAAAATATCTCGAATGATGCCTAATAGTGAGCTACCAGAATTTTTGATTATCTCCAAGTACTGGTTTTGGATTTGATCCAATTTCGTACTTTCCAGGAGATCAATCATGCCAAGGAGTCCATTGAGTGGAGTACGAATCTCATGGCTCATATTGGCCAGAAACTCTGACTTGGATTTATTCGCCTGATCCGCTGCATGCATGGCATCGATAAGCCCTTTCTCCCAGATTTTCTGACTTGTGATGTCTTTAGAAATGGAGATCATCTGCTGAGAATCTAAGGGGAAAAAGCGCATTTCATAATACCGCTTATTTCCTGTGCCTGTTTCGGACCAACTCACATTCACTGTTTGAATGTTTCCAGAATTCCTAGCTTCTAAAAATGAAGCCTCTAGGGCAAGGACTTGATCGGTAGGAACAATTTCTCCCAGTGTTTTACCTACCATTGCTTGCGTAAGTTCCAAGTAATTTCCTCGAGGCTTAACATGGAAATCTAAAATTCTACCGAAATTGTCGTAGACAAAGATTTCATCGGGTAAGTTGTTAAAAAGCGAGCGAAGCCGGGTTTCACTTTGCACGATCTCCATTTTTGCCTGATAGGATTCGGAGATATCGGTACAAATCCCAAGTCCTATGTCAAAAAGCCCTTGTTTATCTAAAATAATTTTTTCAAATATTCGTAACCGTATTTTTTTTCCGTCTTTTCGAAAAACATCGTATTCCAAATCCAAATATTCTCTTTTATCTACATAGGCTTTACTGATCTCCTTCCTCACCTGTAAAACCAAAGGGACAGTAGAGCTATCGTTGAAGGCTGTGATAAATTCTTGTTTAGTGTAGCCCAAAATTTCTTCCACTTCATCACTCGCTCGGACAATCTCCCCTTTATAGTTGTGAAAAAACACAAAGCCTCTTAATTCCCGAAGCAGCATGTTTTGCTGATCAAAGAGTTCGCTAACCTCCTTGAAGCTCTCCTCTCTATTTTTGCTGTATTGCAGGTAATTTTTAATCGATATCACAAAAATCGATATCAAAATAACCAAAATGATGATTATACCTGTAAAAAGGAGAAAATAGGTACGGTACACCCCAGAACGAAGGTCATCAAAAGGCAAAATGATAACGAGACCCATGTGATGCACCAAATCTCCAAAGGATAAAGGATACTGTGCCAAAACCCCATTGACAAGGGCGCCCTCTTGCTTCCAAGTGACGGGGTACAATCCCTTGACCCCTTGGTATAGGTCCTTTTTTACTCCTTCAAACTCCTTAATCTTTACTTCTTTGAGGTGAGGGAGGCTAGTAGATCCGATATCGATCAGATTATCTCCCAAATACAAAAAGGTACCTCCACCCGGTACCTGATAGAAATTTTCTAAATAATCCTGCGCAAAACGCGCAATAGTGGTTGAAAAAAGCATTCGATGCCCCATTTCCCCTTCCAAAAGCAATTGAGGCTTGACTGAATCCAATGGGAACTGAGGAACTACTTTTTGGATAAAATCATTTCGCTCTGTGTAAACATAGCGGGTCACAACTCCCTGAGGATTTGCTACCCACAAGGTATCCACCAAGCTGGGAAAAGAGGTGAGCATTTTACGCACCAACTTCCCCAATTCATCCTGTCGGTTTTTGTTGGTATACTCCTCCAATTCCGCTAAAAAAACTTTGGATTCTTCTTCAAAACGATCCAACTCATTTTCCAAACCTCTGCCCGCCAAATCCGTCTGCTGCCCCAAAAAATCTTTTCTTCGGTCTACTTGGGTGGAATAGATGGCCCAAAAAAAACTCACCCCAACCACCATGACTAGGAGAATAAGGAATACGCCTAATATCAGGGAAATCTGAAAGCCACGATTGGAAAAATCCTTTTTCATTCTCAATTAGGCAATATGATTTCCAAAAGGTACCAATCTACTTGAGAAAAAGGATGTCCCAACACTCGCGCTACACGCCTGTCCTCTACCAAATCAAAATGACTTTTTTTATCGACAAGGATGGATTTTGCCATCTGCCGAACCTCCCCATTCTTGCTTCGCGAAAGGTTGAAATCCGTGCCTCTGAAATTATCCATCTTAATAGTTTCTCGGTACACATGGTTTTTTAGCAGGGGCATACCCAACAATTCAATGGCTTCTGATTTGCCCCCGATGATATCCCCTTTCCCATTGACTAGGACAAAATAGCCTTCCACCGCATCCAAATAACTGTCGACCGCATCTGCTATAGTCAAATCCACCCCCAAAACAGCGGAAAGCTGTTCCCCTTCATACACAGGATGCACCAAGGAAAAAATCCAACCCTTCCCTGCAGGATCCACATAAGGATCTGGGATCCAAACGGTCTTTTTGGTCGGGTTGTGTACCAAATCTGCTTCGTAGTAAAAGTTGAATTCGGTCACATCCAAACTTGGATCTACAATATTCTTGGCATCAAAAGCAGGATAAATGCGGCTTGCCAACAATTCCGAATTGGAGTATATCTGCACCACTTTGGGGTATCTTTTTAAAAAATTAGCAAATACACTGTCCATGGAATTGGTCAGCAAAATCAACTCCTCGGCTTTCTTTCGATTTGAGCTGGAATTGAGAATCACGACCGTGCTCAAGGAAGCATCTTGATCTGGAAGATTGGTAGAAAAAGCACCTTCCATCGTGTATTTAAACAGGCCAGGACTGGCTAGGACAGAGTCTCTCCTTTGCAAGAGATACTCGTTGTAATCGGTAATTTGCTCCAATTCCGTGCGAAGGGCTTGCATTTGAACTTCAAT
>SXYU01000033.1 GCA_005788235.1 Cytophagales bacterium | reverse complement strand
TAATAACAGGAAGCCAGCTGAGATTGCTGGACTTTTGACTATTTCGGATTCAAAGAAAATGGGTTGGAAGGAAGCTGTCATCCTTTCAGGTATGGCTATTCAGGCAGGGGACATTGATCAACCTGGTTTGGTGGTACTACCAAGCGAACCTTCCATATTCAAACGGGCTGATTTACCCATTAACGAGAATAGAACTGCGATGCTGAAGCGACTTTTCTCTTGGCCTGGCTATCAGCCTTCCGTGAAATTAATTTCCACCGGGAATTTGGATGCAAAAGCCATGAAGCAATTTGCCGACGGCCGCCAGAAGTATTTAGTTTCTTGTGCAGGTTGTCATGGAAATAATGGTAAAGGTGCGGATCGAATGGGTCCGCCGTTAGCAGGTTCTGAATGGGTGGTTGGAGATGAAGTCCGGCTTTCACTGATTTTGCTGCATGGATTGGAAGGTCCAATTGAAGTGAACGGAAAAAAATATGATGCCCCGGAGATTTTGCCTGTAATGCCTTCCCATTCAACGATGGATGATGCGGTGATTGCCTCAATTCTCACCTATATTCGGAATGAATGGGGCAATGAAGCAGCACCTGTTACCGGTAGGACGGTTGGTTCCATCCGTCACTTGAATCAGGGTAGGGTATATCCATGGTCTGCTGCAGAACTCAACAAGCACGTGGGAAGACTTGCAACCAATTCCAGACCTTAACCCAAAATATCCCAGCCAATGGAGTCCAATCGAAATACTAAAGATTTTTCCTCTGGTAGGAGGGAGTTTTTGAAAAAATCAGGACTTGTGACTGCTGCCATGAGTTTGCCTTTTTTAGTTTTGCCGGAAAGTTTAAAAGGTGTACCGATGGGGGTTGTAGTCCATTCCTATGGGATTCGCTACGGTTCCAAGGTGGAAAGTACCAAGTATCCTGGATTCCAAAATGCACTAGATTTCATGAGGCACTGTCATTCCATTGGTGCGGGAGGAATTCAGACCTTAGTAAGTGGATGGGCGGAAGACTTCGCTAGAAAAGTTCGTGATGAGCGTGAAAACCTCGGAATGTATCTGGAGGGAAGCATCGGTCTTCCAAAAAATGAAGTCGATATTTCGAGATTTGATAAAGAGGTACTTTCGGCTAAAGAAGCAGGGGTAAGTGTTTTGAGGACGGTATGTCTAAGTGGTAGGCGCTATGAAAATTTTAATTCACCGAAGGAGTGGAATGAGTTCAAAATAAACGCAACAAAGGCACTTCAACTGGCAGAACCTACTGTTCGAAAACACCGAGTGAAGTTAGCTGTAGAGAATCATAAAGATTGGAAAGCAGCTGAACTTGCTCAGCTCATTCAAAGCCTCGGCAGTGAATGGATTGGAGTGACCTTGGACTTTGGAAACAACGTCTCGCTGCTTGAGGAACCTATGGAAGTGATCCGAACATTGGCTCCTTTTGCATTTTCCACCCATGTAAAAGATATGGGAGTAAAAGCATATTCGGATGGATTTCTGCTCTCAGAGGTGCCACTGGGGTCCGGAATAGTGGATTTAAAAGAAGCAGTGACCTTGTGCCAAAAATATAATTCAGCGGTGACCTTCAGCCTAGAAATGATTACTCGAGATCCTTTGCAAATCCCCTGTTTGGAAGAACGGTACTGGACAACTTTTGAAAATCCATCCGCACAAGATCTAGCAAAAATTTTGAGATTGGTCCGTGACAATTCGTATTCTGGTTCTCTTCCTGAGGTAAAAAACCTGAGCGCTGAAGAAAAGCTTGCCTTCGAAGAGGAGAATGTGGTGAAGTGTCTTGCTTATTCCAAATCCCAACTTCTGCAAATTTAATTGTAAGTAGAGCGTTCTAATCGTAGACTTTACTGGCTACTTACAATTTAGGATTTACCCTGTTTATAAATTCAAAAGAATAAAACCATGTTCCAATTTGATCTATCCCACCTCCCTGGAATCGCGCTTTTTTCACTCAAAGGTAAGTCTGCCATTATCACCGGAGGTACCAAAGGCCTTGGATTAGCCATGGCTGCCGGACTGGCCTCTGCTGGTGCTAATGTAATGCTGGTGAGCCGCAAGGCTTCCGATGGGGAGGCCGCAGCTGCCGAGATTGCGACTCAATATGGGGTCAAAGCCATGACTTTTGCTGCAGATGTAGTAGAAAAATCTGCCATGGAAGCCATGGCAAAAACAGCCTTCGAGGCTTTTGGATCAATCGATATTCTGATCAATTCAGCGGGGATCAATATCCGGGGAGCAATTGATGAGTTGAGTCAGGAAGACTTTACCAAAGTGATGGACGTAAATGTTACCGGAACCTGGTTGGCAAATCGTGCAGTGACGCCCTACATGAAGGAAAAAAACAAAGGGGCAATCATCAATCTCGCGAGTACCCTAGGTTTGGTGGGACTTTCTAACCGAACTCCTTATGCTTCGAGTAAGGGAGCGGTGGTGCAAATGACTCGGGCTTTGGCTTTGGAATTGGCACCTTGGAACATTACCGTAAATGCAATTTGTCCGGGGCCATTTTTGACTGAGATGAATATTCCGATTGCGGATACCGAGGAGGGGAAAAAGTTTATAGTCGGAGCCACTGCCTTGGGACGTTGGGCTGAACTGAAAGAAATCCAGGGAGCAGCGATTTTTTTAGCTTCAGATGCTGCTACTTACCTTGTAGGATCAATGCTTACTGTGGATGGGGGATGGACGGCTCGATAAAGCTCAAAATTTGAAGAATTAAATCGCAAACGACATAGGACCACCCAAGATTAAAAGCTTAGAAGTTAACCTTTGGAGCTATTTTAATTGTTTTCAGGACTTAGGTTAGTTTATTCTATTGAATATCAATTGCTGCATTCCAACTAATTCTATTGCCCCAAACTTCAGTCCTCTGGTACCTGACCACTATCATGACACCACCAAAGTCAACACGAAAATCAATAAAATTGCAGTCACTCCAGCAATTAAGGTTCCCAAGCTATGCGACATATTCCCCTGCTTGATGCTCATGCCTGAAAGTTGAGTGACCACCCAAAACCCGCTGTCATTGGCATGGGAAATGCAGAGTGAGCCTGCCCCAATTGCTAGTGCAGTGAAGACTTTCATTGTTTCAGAATCCAGTCCCAACTGTCCCAAAATTGGTGCTATAATGGAAGCGGTAGTGATCATTGCCACGGTCGTCGATCCCTGTGCTGTTTTTAGTGCAAAAGCGATCAAAAAAGGTAAAAATATCCCCCAATTTGCATCACTCATGTTAGAAGTGACTAGGTCGCCAACTCCTGAATTTTGGAGCATTTTTCCAAATACTGAACCTGCTCCAGTAATCAAAATAACTGGGGCAGCAAGTAGAATTGATTCCCCAATCCAACCTGAGGAAGATAGAAGTTTGCGGTCAAACTTTTTTGGTAAAGTGAAAGACAAAATTGCACCAATCAACAAGGAAATGACTGGAGAACCTATGAATTGAATGGCTTTTGTAAACCCACTTTCCCCAAAAGGTTTGGTAGGATAATTCGCGATAGAGGCCAGAATAATCAGGATCAACGGAATGATTACAGGAAGCAGCGAATTGAAAAATGAGGGTAGTTCTTTCTTTTCTAATATTTTTTCATCTGCGATTAGTTGTGGTTCAAGGGGAATCTTAACCACAAACTTATTGACAAAGAAATAAAGTGGGATAAGTGTGATTAGTGAAACAACCATTCCCCAAATTATCATTTGCCCTAAATCTGCGCCTAAAATTGCAGCAGCAGCAATCGGACCGGGAGTTGGAGGTACCAATGCGTGACTTGCCATAGCCCCAAGTGAAAGTGCAACAATTGTCGCTGCGTAGGAAATCTTACTTTTTGAAGCTAATGATTTGGCAATTGGGTTCATCATGATGATGGTACTATCCCCAAAAATCGGAACAGATAAAACCCATCCACTTAGCATCAAGGAAAGGTTGACAAATTTCTCTCCGATCCATTTCAGAATCCGGTCTGCAATGACGATGGCACCCCCCGTTTTTTCTAGAAAAGTCCCCATGATTACTCCCAAAAGAATCAAAAGACCCACACTTCCCATCACCCCACCAAATCCTTCAGAAATTGATTTGACGATAAGGTCTGTTGGCATTCCCATCATCAGCCCGTAAATAATTGCCCCTATAAAAAGTGCAAGAAATGGATGGATGTCATATTTGACTATGGCGAGTAGGATCAAGGCCAAAGCAACCAGGATAATCAGAAGTGT
>SXYU01000263.1 GCA_005788235.1 Cytophagales bacterium | reverse complement strand
TTTGCCTCTACCCTAGGTGCTTCCTTGGACTTTCAAAGTGCCGACTTGAGACGCTTGGTACTCAATGCATCTTTCTGGCTGCTTGGCATGGGGGATGCAGTTACGAAGGATTTGAATGTGGACTATGTGGGAACCTATCAGCCTACTCCTTTTGGATTTGATACCTTCCGCAAGGGCATGCGCGTGTCGGATTTTAAGTAGGCAGTTGTATAAAGTACCAAGTACCAAGTATCAAGTCGCTAGTATCAAGTATCAAGACCGTACAGAAGCAAGATGTGAGAGCCAAGAAACCTGTCTGCCGACAGGCAGGTTAGACTCAGTGCGCCAAGCTACGAGATTTGGGGGTATACGAACCTCCACTTCTTCCTTCAGCATTGGGCGTTCAGCGTTGGACATTCTACTTTAGTTTATAATCCGTATTTCGTACCTCGTACTTCTTGATTTGTACGAAGTACAGTGTACCAAGAAGTTTCACTTCAAAATTCTTCAATCAGCGTTCGGTGTTCGAAATTAATTTGATACCGTATTTCGTACTTAACTTCCCATCCCTAATCCGTTCACCCATGAATAAAATAGGTTTCAACGTGCTGGCTTGGTCGGCAGAAATTTCCGAACAACTTTTCCCGATTTTAGATCGCCTGAAGGCTATTGGCTACGATGGGGCTGAATTTTTTATTGGAGATACGGATGCTAAATCCTGTCGCTTGGTAGGGGACTATTGCAAAAAAATAGGATTAGAAGTGACGGCAGTAACGGTGATGGGAGCTTCTGAAAACCCTATTTCTCCTGATCCAGCCGTTCGAGAAAAGGCCAAAGAAAAACTCAACTGGGTTTTAGACCGTGCGGCTGACTTAGGGGCTCAAGTGCTTTGTGGACCCTTTCACTCTGCATTCGCTACCTTTGCTTCACGTGCACCTATTTTCGAAGAGTACGACTGGTCTGCGGAAGTGTTGCAGTCAGCTGGAGATTATGGACAGCAATTGGGAATTGTACTTACTCCAGAGGCCTTGAATCGATTTGAATGCTACCTCGCCAACACCATGGAGCAGCTGGATTACTTGCTCTCCAAGGTGCAGCATCCCAACGTGCAGGCGATGTTTGATACGCATCATGCGAATATGGAGGAGAAAAAACTGGGTCTTGCCATCGAACGAATTGCGCCACGCTTGGGGCATGTGCATATCTCAGAAAACGATCGCGGTACGCCCGGTTCAGGGCATGTCAACTTTGATGAAACCTTTGCAGCCTTAAAAAAAGTAGGCTATACAGGATGGTTGACGATTGAGGGCTTCACCCGCAACGATCCTGCTTTTGCGAATGCCATCGGCGTGTGGCGCGAGTTTTCCGCTCCTTGGGAGATGGCGGAGGAGGGCTACCAACTCATCAAAGGAATGTGTGAAAAGCACGGGATGTAAGTAGTTGGTACTTGATAAATATTATTTTTTGGGAATGTACCAGCTATTGCTCCCTAGGTCTACTCCTCCCTTGAGTTCTTCTTGCACCACGCGATCAATGATCCAGAGTCCTTTTTGGGCCATGGACTCAAAGGTATCTATCCCCTCATTGGGAAAGTTGACCCTGGTACGGTGGATGTGAAACTTGTTTGAAAATTTACGTTCAAAGGCTTTTTCTACACCTTCTTTGCCGAGCATAAATCCAATCAATCCTCCCCAGGTAGCGGTAGGGTTGTCGGAATCCCAACCGGCTAGCGCGCCGATTTTGATGGTTTCTTTCAGGTCACCTTCTCCGTAGAAAAGACTCACTAGGCTGGAGGCAAAGTTGATGCCTGCCGCAAAGCAGCCGTTGCAGTACATATTTCTGCTGCTGATGTCGTAGCCATCGAGCTGCTCCACTTGGTAGCGCTGGTAAACGGAATCTCGAGCTTGCTCCCAAGAGATACCCGATGCATACAAGCCTTTTACGTAGCGGTACATCGCGGCCGGGTAAGTGGAGGCTGGGAGTTCCAAGGCTGCTTGCTCCGCCATTTTGGTAAGTTGCTGCTTGATGGGAAGGGAAGTATCTGCGGTACTGGCTAGGGAAAATAGCCGAACATAATAAGCTGAAATCCACTCGCTTTCTTCTCGGGCGGTTGTTTGGATAGGGAGCGTGGCCATCTTGACGGCCATGTCCGGTCTTCCGGGAGCATAGAGCCCAAAGATCTCTGTGGTGAGCTGGGCATCGATCATCTCGTACTCTGGATTGTGCCCTGGGGCTCCAGTGGCTGGGGGAACTAGCCCGGACTTCATCAGATCTAGTGCTTTTTGATTGGATACCCAGAGGTAGTTTTCTTCTTCGCCTTTGATGTGTTTCATCCATCCGTTGCGAATTTGCTCGCCGGTAAGCATCGAAGTTTGATTTTGGAGGAGCAGTTCCTGGTAGATGTATTCGATATCCGTGTCGTCATCCGATCCCCAAAGGGTGTCTTCGTCGGCAAACACAAAGTCAATGGTCGGAGAGAGGTTGCTCGGAATTCCTGCTGCCCAGATGCTGCCTTGATCGGGTTTGCCCCAGTCTGTTCGGGTATAAAAAGGTCCTGTTTTAATTTCGCCTAGATTCCCGATTTTATCCATTTCCGTTACGAGTCCAGTCCAGTTGGCGATGCAGGTAGCCAACCAAAAGCCCTCGAGCTTTTTTGCATAGGCTGCACGATTGATCTTTAGGTCTGTGGCCTTGGAGCTATAGGAGGTGTAGCTTAGGTTTGGATTTTGGTCTACTTGCTGCTGGGCTTGGATCGCAGTGAAACTAAGGCATAAAAGTAGACTGGAAAAAATGAAACGGATGGAATTCATGTCTGTGTAGAGCAAATTAAATTAAGGTTTTAGACTAGTTCAGATCGGAAGGGGGCTGAGGCTTGGGCTCCCATGCGTGTCACTGAAATGGATGCAGCTTTGGTGGCTAGGTTAATGGCTTCTTTCCATTGCATTCCTTCTGCCAAAGCTACAACTAGGCTTCCATTAAACACATCTCCCGCAGCGGTGGTATCCACTGCAGTTACTTTTTGTGCAGGAATCCGGTGTTGTTGGGTTGAATTTTGAAAGTAAGTACCCTTTTCACCAAGAGTTAGGAGTACTTGTTTTACTCCCTTATTCCGAAACCACTGCGCAATTTTTGGATAGTCATCTTCCCTATCACAGGGCATGCCTGTGAGTAAGGAGGCCTCTGTTTCGTTGGGCGTAATTAAAAAAAGCTGGTCGTACATAGATTCAGGAAGTTTTTGAGCAGGAGCAGGATTTAAAATTAGATTTTTATTTTTCTCTTGGGCATAGCTTGCAAGAAAGGTAATGGTATCGATGGGAATTTCAAGCTGACAGAGAATAAAGGCATGGTTGGGAAGGCTAGGTAGGGCTGCTTGAATATCGGAAGGACTTAAGCTGGCGTTGGCACCAGGAGCTACAACTATGGTGTTCTCTCCCTGTTCATCGACTGTAATGAGTGCGATTCCGGAGGCTTTTGCTGCATCCTCGAGTACCAAACGGGTGGAAATCCCCTCTTTTTCTAGTCCTTCTCGGGTTTGTTTTCCAAATAAGTCTTTACCCAGCTTACTGATGAAAGTGACTTCCGCCCCCATTCTAGCTGCAGCAACTGCCTGGTTGGCTCCTTTTCCACCTTGAAAAAGAAAAAAATCTCCTCCAACCAAGGTTTCTCCTGGTTTGGGAAAGCGTTCGGTTTTTACGACTAGGTCGGTGTTTGAACTACCAACTACAACAACATGTGCCATAACTACAAGAAGGGGGACTAGGCTAGCTTAGAGTACACAATTAGTCCAATCCCCAGTAGAAACAAGATAAACATCAGTTTCAACAAGATATTTTTGGAGGCGGGTAAAGCCTTGAATTCCTTCCATACAAACACTCCCCAAAATGCTGCTACCATGGTGGCTCCTTGACCCAATCCATAGGAGATTGCTGGTCCTGCCTTATCCGAAGCAATGATGCTGAAGGCCATGCCTACACACCAAATCATCCCTCCTAAAATTCCTGTCAAATGCGTTTTAAAGCTTCCATGAAAGTAGTTCGTGTAGCTCACTGGTGTTCCCACAAATGGTCGGCACATCAATAGGGTGTTGAAGAGGAAGTTGCTTCCAAAAATACCAAGTGAGAAAAGTACTACTGCCGAATAGGGGCTGAGTTTACCTGAAAGGGGCTGGGTAAAATCCAGAAACATTGCGTCAGCAACATACTTGTAAAAGAAGCCCATTAGAATACCCGCGACTATGGATAAAATCAAGCCTTTTGTGGGGCTTTTGGTTTGATCTTCAGGAAGGCTTCGGTAGGCACTCGCATTGAGTAAGATCGCAAGAGTGACAAGGGCTACACCCCCAAACAAAAGGCTTACATCCCCAATGGGATTTTGAATGTAATTTACTGCTACTCCGATGACTAAGGCTAGCCCAATGCCCACGGGAAAGGCTACCGCCATTCCTGAGATAGAAATCGCCGCGCCCAGTAATATATTGGCGGCGTTGAACACGATCCCGCCCCAAAATGCGGAGCTTAGTGAGCTAAAATCTGCCTGTTGAAGGTCAGCAATAAAACTTCTCCCTTGCTCCCCGGAGCTACCCAAGGTGAATGCGAAAATCAGGGAGAGCAAAACAATACCAAGCACATAGTCCCAGTAAAATAGTTCAAAGCGCCAGCTCGAGGAAGCCAACTTTTGTGTGTTGGCCCAAGATCCCCAGCAAATCATGGTGATGATGCTAAATAAAACTGCGGTGGTGTAAGTTTCAATGATAAACATAGGCAGGGAGTACTCAGGATAATGGGTTTAGTGGTATTTGGCCGATTTGACTGAGGATTAGTTAGGTAAATGATTAGCCTTACCTAGCTTATACATTGCTTTTGGGTATTATCGGCTACTAAAAAGAAACAAACTAATCAAATCTAGCGAATATAATTAGGGAAATAAAACGCGGGGCTTGGGAAGTGCTTGCTTTTTTTAAAAATAAAAAAGTAGGTCAATTGAGTTGAAAAAATTAAAATTTTCAAGGATTGCAAACCTGGCAATACAGGGGGTCCTCTGTTTTTTTTATCCTGAGGGAATAAGATTTTTTTTTCGTATGGACAGTGGCGATGACGAGTTGCCTCCCCTCAAAAATCCCGCCATCTGGGTTTATTTGGATTGAACTTCCAGAGCTTTGCCTTTGATCTCCTCGTGAAATACCCCGTCCACGTAGGTCAAGTGGCCGTTGACCCAAGTGTTGAGCACCTTGCTGTGGAAGGTGGTACCTTCCAAAGGAGACCAACCGCATTTGTACAGGATATTTTCCTTGCTTACGGTCCACTCGCTGTTGAGATCCACTAGGGTCAAGTCAGCAAAGTAGCCT
>SXYU01000262.1 GCA_005788235.1 Cytophagales bacterium | reverse complement strand
AGGCAATAAACTTTACTTTGGAGATAGCGACCTGGTGGCTGAGGTCATTGACAACACCACTTCTAGAGGTAGAACCATCCGTTTCCTATTTGATGGCACGGAAGAAGAATTTCACAAAACAATCGATACGCTTGGTGAAACCCCACTATTGAAGGAGTACATTGAACGTGCGATTGAACCTGAGGATAGAGAACGGTACCAAACCGTATTTGCCAAAAATGTGGGTGCTGTTGCTGCTCCTACTGCAGGGCTTCACTTTACGCCACAATTACTAAAGCGTTTGGAATTGAAAGGGGTAGAAATCGCTCCAATTACCCTTCACGTGGGCCTAGGCACCTTCCGACAAGTAGATGTAGAAGATCTGACCAAACACAAGATGGATTCTGAAAATTACTTCATTCCAGAAAAGACAGTAGAATTGGTTAACCAAGCCTTGGACCAGAAAAAACGTGTGGTGGCTGTGGGAACAACCTCCCTCAAAACTGTGGAATCCTCAGTTACAGCAGGAGGACGCCTCAAGGAGAGCAGCGGTTGGACGGATAAATTCATTATCCCTCCCTATGACTTCAAAATCGCCAATGCCTTAATCACCAATTTCCACCTCCCTGAGTCTACGCTTCTGATGACAGCCTCCGCTTTTGGAGGATATCCCTTGATCATGAAGGCCTACAAGGAAGCCATTAAAGAAAAATACCGATTCTTCTCTTATGGAGACTCTATGTTGATTTTGTAATTCGAATCTGTCCCGCACCTGCGGGACTTTTTTTTGCCATTTCGATTTTGTCCCACTATGTTTTCATCCACATAATGCAGAATCATTTGGAGCGTAGAAATATGATCAAACAGGAGGAGCGTTTCAAATGGAGCTTTATTTTTGTACCAATTCAACGCACATGAACAAAGCAGCAATACTCGTCGCCGGTGGAAAAGGAATGCGAATGGGAACCTCTCTTCCCAAGCAATACCTGCCCTTAGCAGGAAAGCCTGTATTGATGCATACCTTGGAGCGTTTTTTTCAGGCTGATCCCAGCTTACTTTTGATTTTGGTATTGCCTAAGGAGGACTTCGAGTTCTGGAATAAATTATGCGCTTCCCATGCCTTTGACCTTCCCCATCAGCTGATTGCGGGAGGAAGTAGTCGCTTTCAATCTGTAAAAAACGGATTGATGGCGCTCCCATTTCAGGAGGGTCTTGTGGCCATTCACGATGGGGTACGCCCCTTTGTGAGTGAAAACGTAATTCAAACCAGTTTTGAGCTGGCAGCGGAAAAAGGTAGTGCAATCCCAGTGGTAGCCTTAAAGGACTCCCTGCGAAAAGTAGAAACTAGTGGAGAAAGTAGTTTCCAAGATCGAACCCATTACCGATTGGTGCAAACGCCCCAAACCTTTCAATTGAAGCCGCTCCTACAAGCATTTGCGGTGGAGGAGTTGGCTATTTTTACCGATGATGCTACCGTCTACGAACACCAAGGATGGGAAATCAGCCTGATGGAGGGTAATCCAGAAAACATTAAATTGACTACGCCCGAGGACCTCCTATTTGCCGAATTTTTGATGTCTACCCGTTGAGTAGAGAAGGGAAATCTTTTTGACCGACTAGTTTGGGACCTTTACCGATTTTTTGCAGGACTTCATCGAATACTACAAGGAAGGCTAGGATAGGACTACTAGTTTTGTTTCACTAAATTCAAATCATATGAACAACTACACCAAACCACGAAATGACGGGAGTATTGCTTTTGGAGTGATCATCCTGGGAATAGGCCTAGTCCTTCTGTTCAGAAAGCTCGGACTCTTTGTTCCGGACTGGGTACTGACCTGGCCAATGATTCTGATTGCGGTAGGTACCTACACACTCATCAGTCAGCAGTTCAAGAGTTTTTTTGGATCTGTGGTGCTCTTCATTGGAGTCTACTTTTTACTCAAACGAGAGTTTGACCTTGATTTAGGCTTAGATCAATTTATTTGGCCTGTCGGCTTGATCGCCCTCGGTATCTACTTGATTCTCCATAAAAAGCAGGAAAATAAAGCCCTGGAGGAGGTTCGTAAAAACTGGGAGTCTTCTCGGAAAAAGAAAACAGAAGCATCCAGTTCTGAGAAAATCGAGTCAGCCGAAGTGGTAGATGATGCTGCAGCCTCGCAGGAAGAGCCTACCAAGGCTCCATATTCAGGCTTTGTCCGAGCTACAGGCACTGCATTTATGGATCGGATCAATGAGAGTGTCATATTTAGTGGAGTAAATCGCAAGTTGATAACCAAAGATTTCCAAGGAGGTAAGGCCACCGTGATTTTTGGTGGCTTGGATCTCGACCTGACGCAGGTAGATTTTACGGGCGTTGTCACGCTAGACCTTGAGGTTGGCTTTGGTGGGGTTAAGTTGCTCGTTCCGCCGCACTGGGATGTGCGTACAGAAGTGTCCAACATTGCTGCCGGGCTTGAAGACAAGCGCATGTTCCGAGAAGGAGGAGTAGATACTAACAAAGTCTTGATTCTAAAAGGCACGCTATTGTTCAGTGGATTGGAAATCAAATCTTTTTAATTTAATCTAAAATCTACCCCATCCCTTGTATTTAAACGCATTTTCAAGTTCAAGTTTTGGTAAATGGATTTTCCCAGGAATCATATTTATCTGGTTTCTGGGAACTTATTTTTTGCTGATTCAGCAGGGAATGGAGGAAGAGCCTGCACTCGTGGATGCCTTCTTTTTTTCGCTCTTTTTTTTGGGAGGGTTTCTCCTGTTGGATCGGGTGTTTCGGCATTACACGCCCAACCGAAAGAATGGATTTCTTCTAGTCCTTTTTCCAATCTTGCTCAGTGGGGGATTGGTATGGGGCCATGCGCAGCTCCTTGACTGGTGGTATGCAGAAGAACCTGCTTACTTAGCGATGTTGCAATCAAGCTTTCTCTACCGCTGGCTGTTCCTTGGCGTAGTGATTCAACTTCTAGCCCTGTTGGCGGCGGTGATCTCTAAGTTGGAAGGACAGGAGGAGCTCAGTCGTCGAGAGGGGCAGCTGCTTCAGCTATCTAAGGATGCTGAGCTTGCCCAACTGCGGCAGCAGCTGCAGCCACATTTTTTATTCAACAGCCTCAACTCCATCCATGCCTTGGTGCTCTCAAGCCCGCAGCGGGCAAGAGAAATGGTGCTCTTACTTTCTGAGTTTTTGAGAGGCACCCTCCGCAGCGAGGGTCAATCTTGGATCAGTTTGGCTGATGAAATCAAGTATTTGGAAATGTATTTTGACATTGAGCGGGTGCGTTTTGGGCATCGCTTGGCAGTAGACTTAGAAGTAGAAGAAGGTGTGGAAGGACTAAAAATCCCTCCCTTGCTTGTGCAGCCGCTAGTAGAAAATGCCATCAAATACGGTCTGTATGGAACTTTAGGAGAGGTGACAATTAGCCTCCGCTTTCGGAAAGAAGGCAACTATCTCCAAGTAGTCGTAGAAAACCCTTTTGATGGCCAAGATTCAGCTCCAGCCGGAACGGGCTTTGGGCTAAGTTCCTTGGAGCGCCGCCTTTTCCTTATTTTTGGGCGAACGGACCTTTTAGAAAAAAGCGGAACCAAGGGCATATTTCGTGTTTACTTAAAAATTCCTGTTGCCGGATGATCAAGACACTAATCGTAGATGACGAACCGCTAGCGGCTGGTTTAGTGAAGGAATTCTTGTGCGCTTACCCTCAATTTGAGGTGGTGGCCATCTGTCACGATGGTTTTGAGGCCTTCAAAGCAATTCAGCACCAGCAACCTGACCTTATTTTTCTAGACATTCAAATGCCCAAGATCACTGGCTTTGAGCTACTCGAATTATTGGAAAACCCTCCTGCTGT
>SXYU01000032.1 GCA_005788235.1 Cytophagales bacterium | reverse complement strand
TTTTTTGATTCATCCCCTTGCTCAAGCGCTCAACTTATTTCCTGGTATAGACCGTAAAATCAAAATTGTGCTGGTAGGTACAGGTGTACGAGGACTCAGCATGTGGGGACGAGATGTGGTGCAGGCTTACAGCGCCCGCGTTGAGTTTGTTGGCTTATCTGATAAGAACGAAGGGCGGATGCGCCTCGGGAAGGAATACCTGCAAGTGGATTGTCCCTTATTCCTAGATTTTGACCAAATGCTTCGTGAAACTTCCCCAGATGTGGTGATTGTAACCACGATGGATAGCACGCATCACGAATTCATCATCAAAGGCTTGAAGGCGGGTATGCATGTGATCACCGAAAAGCCGATGACTACCGATGAAAAGAAGGTGCAGGCAATTTTGGATGCAGAGCGGACGTCAGGTAAGCAAGTGCTGGTTACCTTCAATTACCGCTACTCCCCGCATCGTCAGAAACTCTACGAACTCTTGCAGGAAGGAGCTATTGGGAAGGTGACCTCGGTAGATTTTCATTGGTACCTGGATACCTCCCATGGAGCAGACTATTTCCGCCGGTGGCATGGCATTCAGGCCCACAGTGGCAGCTTGCTGGTGCATAAAGCTTCACATCATTTTGACTTGCTCAACTGGTGGCTTAACTCAGATCCGGAGGAGGTTTTTGCCTATGGATCCCTTGAATTTTATGGAAAAAATGGACCTTTCCGTTCCAAAACCTGCAGAGGATGCCCGCACGCTTCTTCCTGTGATTTTTACTGGGACATCACCAAAAATAAGTACCTCCAGCAGCTCTATGTAGACAATGAGAAATACGATGGCTACCACCGAGATGGATGTGTCTTTCGTGAAGAAATCGACAGCTACGACAAGATGGCCGTACAAATCCGTTACAAAAACACGGTGCAGGTCAGCTACTCCCTGACCACCTACTCCCCTTACGAGGGCTACCGAATTGCCTTTAATGGAACAGAGGGAAGACTCGAGGCCTGGATCAAGGAAAGTCAGCCTTGGGAAGAGAAAAAAGAGGATGAATTGGTGTTGGTGAAGAATTTTGGGGAGCGAACAATCATTCCGGTTCCCCATGGAGCAGGAGGTCATGGAGGCGGAGATACCCGACTGAAGAACAAGATTTTTCTGGACCCGAATCAAGCGGATCCCTGGAGGCAATCTGCTGGCAGTCGGGATGGGGCCATGTCCTGTTTGATTGGGATTGCTGCTAGAAATTCTATTGAGCAAGGAAAACCCATCCGCATCCAAGACCTAACTAGCATACCCTTACAGGTAATCGGTAGAGGGGCTTGACCTTTTGGCTATAAAAAGGTCCCAGTGAATTTGATTTTCTGGGACCTTTTTTTGAGTCTTTATTTTTTGAAAGCAGGAAGTATCGTTTTTTTAGTGCGACTGGGGAGCTGGTTCTGCCTGTAAATTCACCAAGGCCACTGCTCCATGAATGGCTGTTTCATCTAAGTCAGAAACCAAAATACGTAATTTCTCCAATACACTTGGATAAGCAAAAGTTTCCAATGTTTCCCGCATGGATTTTTCAAACAAGGGATAGGTTTTCCGAATGGATCCTCCCAAAACGATGGCCTCTGGAGCCAAGGAATAAAGAATCACCTTGAGCAATTCTCCCACATGCCTTCCAAATTCATCAAAGGCTTGCAAGGCTATAGGATCTCCTTCTTGCGCTAGTTTGGCTAAGGCCTTGGGTTTACTCTGGTACACGCGGTTAAAAAATTTGCCGCTGCAGTAATCCTCAAAGGTTCTGTCCAAATAGCTAGCACCACACCATTCCCCAGCCGCAGAATTGACTCCAGAGTACAACTTGCCGTGGATAATAATCCCGCCACCTACTCCAGTACCTAGGGTGATGCCCACGAGATTTTGGAATCTTTTGCCCACTCCAAACTGATGCACTCCAAGGGCAAAGCAGTTTGCATCGTTGTTTATAAAAACGGGTTTCTTGAATCGGCCAAAAAGAAATTTCCGTAGCTCCACATGCTGAAAGGATGGGATATTGGCCAAGCCCAAGACAACTCCTTCTTGAGGATCTACAAGTCCTGGAATACCAATTCCAATTCCTTCAAAGGAATAGGAGAGGAAAGTTTCAATAAAAGAAGCGAGGCTTTCCAAAATCACCTCTTGACTTTCTAAGGCAGGTGTGGGGATGCTTCGGATTTCTTGGAGATGACCCGATACCAGCACGCCAGCCTTGATGCTGGTGCCTCCAATGTCGATGCCTAGAATAACGTGGTCCATTCACAAAAAGGATTAATGGGGGTGGAATTACCTGATTTTCATTAGGGTTGAAAATCAGGGGGAAGAAAATTTCTAATAAAGGGATTTTAAAGTAGGCCTTCGATGGATTTTTCGAGTTCTCGGGCAGTGGCCAAAAATTCATCCACATTCATGTCGCGGAAGAAAATCAGTCCATGGCTTGCTCTGACTTTGGCATGCTCGTGCTGGTAAAAGTAATTTTTACCGAGTAGCAATTGGATGTCATTGAGTTGCCCTACCCAGGTGCGCTTGGCGACTGTGCTAAACTTTCCATTGTGGGCATAGCTTGGGAAGGAGGCTTTGACCTGGCTTAGGTAGCAGTTGGCAAAAGAGTCTTCCATCACGGCCATGTCTCCAAGGGATACGGGAACGATGACATTCGCTTCATGGGGCTCAAACTTGAACCAGACATTTCGGTAGCCAATGATGCGCAGCTGGC
>SXYU01000261.1 GCA_005788235.1 Cytophagales bacterium | reverse complement strand
CCTCGAGCTACAGCTTGCAAGGCCTTTGGAGAGATGGTTTGCTCGGCAAAGATGGCTTTGACCCGGTAGGTTTGGATCACTTGGATCAATTGGGTTAGGTCCCGAAGGCCTGGTTCACTCAGCGTGGAAAGGCCTTGGAGGGAATAGACTTGCAGTCCATAGGCTTTACCGAAATAGGCAAAAGCATCGTGGGCCGTAACCAGCACCTGCTTGTTTCTAACAAGTTCAGCCACTTGGGTCCGTGTGCGCCGATCAAGTGCTGCGAGTTGCTGCAAGTAGGCACTCGTATTTTGCTGCAAGGCAGGCTTCCAGGTAGGTTGCCAAGCCTTAAGCTCTTCGCTGGCATAGGCCAATGCCGCCGACCAAAGGGAGATGTCAAACCAGACATGGGGGTCTACACTGTGGGCTTCAGGTCCAGAGCGAATCAACTTTTGTTGGGGGATACCTCGGGAAACATCGATGAGGGGCTGGCTTAGGGCAAGCTTTTCAAAGATTTCGGTCATTTTCCCTTCCAGATACAATCCATGATACACCACCAGATCCGCTTGGGTGAGCAGGTCTAGGTCGCGCACGGAAGCTTTGTAGAGGTGGGGATCCACCCCAGGAGGCATGAGGGAGATCACTTCTGCCTGATCGCCAACCAGCTGCTGAATGCCGTCGGCTAGAATACTCGTGGTAGCCACGATCAGTGGCTTGCTTCGTGTAGTTTCCGTGTTGGAGCGGCAGCCCCATAGTGCAAGAAAAAAAAGTAGGATTAGGGGGCGGAAAGAACTCATGAGGTCAGAATGAGAATGTTATTCGCTACGTCTTTGGACATGAAGATTGTCTTTTTTTGGTCGACGAGGATTTCAACCGATCCGTCAAACTCGACCTTGTCAAGGACTTTGATACGTGCACCGATATAGGCGCCTACTTTATCAAGGTAGCGCAAGAAGGCGGGGGAACTGTCTTTGACGGCCACGATTTGTCCAGATTGGTCGATGCCCATTTCTTGTAATGCAATGCGTGGCCGGGAACGTACATCTCCAAACTCGTCGGGGATGGGATCTCCATGCGGGTCAAACTTAGGGTAATTTAGGTAGGCGTCAAGTCGCTCTACGAGTAGGGTAGATTGAATATGCTCCAACTGCTCTGCTACCTCGTGTACCTCATCCCAGGCAAAGTGCAACTTGTCCACTAGAAACACTTCCCATAGGCGATGCTTACGAATGGTTTGAAGGGCAAGTCGCATGCCGAGCGGGGTAATCTGCAGACCATAATATTTTCGGTATTGGATGACTTCTTTTTCGCCGAGCTTCCGGAGCATGTCGCTTACTGAGGCAGGCTTGGTCTGAATGGCAGAAGCAATGTCATTGGTGGACACGCTTTTTTGTCCTTCCTCGGAAAGGTGGTAGATGGCTTTTAAATAATTCTCTTCGGCTGTGGTCAACTCCATGGGGCAGGGGATTTATAAGACAAATATAAAAATTAAATTAGATTGTTCTAAAAAATATATTTAAGTACACTAAATCAAATGTGGAAAACTCAAATTTGCTGGGGAAAATAGATTTTGATTTAACTCAATTAAATTCTAGCTAAAGCTAAATAATTAGGTATAAAATTGATTTTAAGAGTTTTAATTAATACTTAAATGAGGTAATTGTTTCTTTTTTTCTCAAGTGCTTCTTTGAAAGGATAAGAACCTTCCAATCCAAAAAATGGAATTTCATCCTAGCCATAAACTCCAAAAATCTTTGGAATGGAACGAATAATCAAGCTGGATTCAAGCGGCTTTAAAGAAGAGTTACTGCTCTTTAATCAGAAAAACCTATGAAGTTCCCAATGGATTTGTTTGTTTCGTGTTCTCAAAATCAAGCCCCACCGGTTTCTTTCCTCATTGGAAAGCATCGCCTCCGGGGTAACTGAACCTACTAGAACTAAACTATAGATGAACTTAAAATCAACAATTGAAACGGCTTGGGACAACCGAGAATTGCTTAAAGAGTCAGCTACTCAAGATGCCATCCGGAGCATTATTGCTGACCTAGATACAGGAAAGCTGCGCGTAGCAAGTCCTTCAGTAGATGGGGAATGGATTGTCAACGATTGGATCAAAAAAGCGGTGATTCTGTACTTTCCAATCCAGAAGATGGAGACAATCGAGGTGGGTCCCTTTGAGTTTCACGATAAAATGGCCCTAAAAACCAATCATGCTGCGCAGGGTGTACGCGTGGTACCACATGCAGTGGCCCGCTACGGCGCCTTCTTGGCTTCCGGTGTGATTTTAATGCCAAGCTATGTGAATATCGGTGCTTATGTGGATTCTGGTACCATGGTGGACACCTGGGCGACGGTAGGCTCTTGTGCTCAGATTGGTAAAAACGTGCATTTGAGTGGGGGAGTGGGTATTGGAGGGGTACTTGAACCTGTACAAGCTGCTCCTGTGATTGTAGAAGATGGCGCCTTTATTGGAAGCCGAGTGATCATTGTTGAGGGCGTACGTATTGGCAGTGAGGCAGTGATTGGTGCTGGTGTGACGCTTACAGCGAGTTCGAAGATCATCGATGTGACAGGAGCAAGCCCTGTGGAATACAAGGGGGTTGTACCTCCACGTTCGGTAGTGATTCCAGGGACCATTCCCAAGCAATTTCCTTCGGGAACCTATCAGGTGCCCTGCGCACTGATTATTGGACAGCGCAAAGCCTCCACAGACCTAAAAACTTCCTTGAATGAGGCCTTAAGAGATAATAATGTTGCAGTATAAAACGAAAATGAACTGCGGCATTTCTAATTTCTTTTCCCTACTTACTGCAATTTTAATTTATTCCTGCGCTAGTTCCCCAAGTGTAAATCCTGGAGATGAGGCCTTCAAGAAGAAGGACTACAGCACAGCCATTGCGGCCTATTCGGAATCCTTAAAGACGAAACCAAATGACTTTGATCTACTTTTTGGGAGAGGTAGGGCAAAGCAGGAGCTAGGTAAACTCGAGGAAGCGCAACTCGATTTTGAGCAAGCACT